>NZ_CTEJ01000001.1:300000-600000 GCF_001282625.1 Lascolabacillus massiliensis | reverse complement strand
ACACAACTATCCTCCCAGACAGAACCAAAATCTTCTGTGTTAACCGCTCTGATTTCTTCACCTATAACAGTATAGTAAAGATACATATACTCATTGTTATGTGCCACACGAACAGTCACGGGCATTTTTTCGGGAAAGTCGTTTCTCCAGTTTACCTGATCAATTTCTGCTACTGCTCCTGCCTCAAGGAGAATTTTCATTTTATCAAGTGCCGTTTCATAATTTGATACATTCTGTAACGGTACGTGTAAAGTTTTCATGTTATAATAAATTTTTTTCAAAGATATCCTTTTTCAGGAAAATGGGCAAATAATATTTTTTACAAAATCATGGCTCATTCTTAGTTGGCTCTTACATAACTCTTACATTCTTCTTTTATACCTTATATAAAATAGAAGTTTGTAAGGAGCATTTAGTTATTAAACAAAAATTAAAAATGCAGTAGGCAGGAATATAAAAAAAATAGCTGCAGAAAGTTTCTGCAGCTACATTTTATTAGAAGTGTTTAGCTATTTATTCTGCACTTTCGTGACTGAAATAGATACCATTTGAAAGTTGAGGTTTATAATTGTAAGTAGTCTTAGTTGCAATTACCGTCAACTTGTCTCCAACTTTAATATCTTTGTCAGCCAAAAGGTTTTTTCTAAAATCACCTGTTGCCCCAAAACCAGGGTATACACCATATACATAAATTTCACTATCACCATCCTTCAGGTAAACATTACCATATGTAGGATTTTCAATCATAGTGATTTCTCCAGTCACCATGTAATAATCAGTGCTAGAGTCTGGTTTTGTCAACACCTCTGCAACAGTTGCTTCCGTTACCGGAATTGATTTTTCTAAAACAGCACCTCCTACCTGAGGAGCATCTTTATAAGCAGCACGTTTTCCAACAATAGTAATTATATCACCTACTTTAAGATTCTTGCTCTCATAATCCTGGATTCCATAAACATACGCTTCACCTGAGAAGTCTTTAATGTAAACATTTCCATATTTTGTATTTGCAATACTATCAATTACTCCAGTCAGACGATATTGAGTGTCACCCACTTCAGCGGCAAGAAACTCTGAGATAGGTACTTCAAGAATTGCTCCTTTTTGAGTTATACTGGTTTCAGTTGTATATAATTTAGAGTTGGCTGTAGTACTGAAAACTATTGTTGTTCCTCTATCACCACCAGTATTAGGATTGGCTTTGAATTTAATCACAGTATTCTCTCCAGATGATTGAATTGAAGAGATAGATAACCATGATTTTGCATCTTCTGGAATTTCTACAGATACACCTTCACCCTTTGAAGTTAAGTAAGCAATAAACTCACCACCTTCAATAGGAAGTGCAGCATTCTCTACTGAATCTACTTTAACGAGCGACTTTCTTAATTCTACTACTGTAACATTTACCAACTGAGGTGATCCTGCATAAGTAGATTTTGGTCCTACAACTGTAATCTCATCACCAACTTCGATGTTAAGACTCATGAAGTTTTTTGTTCCACCCTTTGCGTCAAGAGTACCATAAATGTAGATGGTTCCGGTTTCATCTGTCAAATCCCAGTTTCCATACTCAGTATTTGAGATTGTGGTTACAACTCCTGATACCTGGAATGTCTTTCCGTCAGGACCATTTCTGACTTCAGAAACAGGAGCTTCGGAAATCTGAGCTAAACCTTGTATGATATTAACTCTCTGAGTTTTTCCTGCACTCTTGATCAAAACTTCTGCAGTACGGCCATCTAATGTAGCCTCAGCAGTGAATGTAACATCTGATTCTCCGGAACTCCCTGAAGTTGAAGATATATTTAACCATTCAACTGGATCTTTACTAGTTGTTACTTTCTCTATTGTCCAGCTATCTTTTGCTGTTAGTTTAATTGAGGCAGAACCACCATCAACCGGCAGTGATACGTATGACGACGATACCTGAATTTCTTCAAGCAGAGTCATTGTTTCTTCTTCATCACAGCTTATCAATAGAGCAATTGCCGCGAAGAATATTGGGAATAAATATTTTAATTTCATTTTATCTATACTTTTAATTAGTTGAAAATATATTTAACACCAATTGATCCGTACCAGGTCTGACCTAATGTGTAGCTTGGTGTGAATGTTTTGGTATCACCACTAATTGAAGCGGGAGTAGAGAATGTAGCAAAACCGTCAGCATCAACTCCTTCATATTTTAGGATTCGAGCTTCAGTACCAATTTCAGGATTCAAATATTTAGCAACTCCCCAACTTGAGTTGAAAAGGTTCATTACGTTTTTGATATCCAAACTAAGCTGTAATACATTTCTAGCTTTACCTGTATTTACCACAAAGTCATGTTTATAGCTAAAGTCGATGCGATGTACCCATGGTGAATAAACACTATAAGCTTCAGCATATTTTCCCTGACGTTTTTTCAAATAACTGTTGTTATGTACATAGTCCATAAAACGAGTTTTGTCTCCCTCCGAAACAAAACGGAATTGTCCGTTTGCTACCTCTTCATCGGTAGGAACATAAATCGCATCGTAATTGTAACCATCTGCATTTATATCATTTACGGTCATAAACGAATAATTTGCTCCACCGCGCCATCCTTCATAAATGAAGCTATAATGATTACCACTCTTATCGCTTGCAGTTAAGGAGGCTACAAGACGGTCAGGTGTAGTATACTGTGAATTATGCAATTTAATGTGGTTTGGACCTTCAACAGTTGGTACATATGTAAATGCAGATTCTGCATTAGAGCCGGGCATACCGGTAATATCTTTAGCAACTGTGTGAGTATATGCTGCCATCAAATCGAGCCATTCTGTTGGTTGTGCATTGAATGTGATATTGCTTGACCAGCCATATCCGCGACTTGTATTTTCCAATACAAATGCTTTTGTACCGATACGATATCCATCAGGATAAATAGGACGATTATCAACACCGTTGAAACGGGCAAAACCTCCTACAGATGGTATACTCCAGTCTGAGATAGAAACACCGTTAATTGTTTTATTAAAGATTCCTTCTACTGTTACTGAAGATGGGAATGGCGTTGGGAATGAATAGTCAAGCGCCAACGATGTTTTCCACACTTGCGGCATTTTGAAATTAGGATCTACAGCAGCTATAGCCGAAGGAACTGTACCATCTTCAGGTGAAATAGTTGTTGGATATCCTAAAGACGCTAATTTTTCGTATAATGCAGCCATTGTTGCGTTTCCGTTGGCATCGGTTACCAAACCGCCGGCAAACTGTGTCATGTCAATAAATTTGTCCCCTTTTTCGTCTTCTGTGAACTCACCTTTGTAACCATCAAAAACTTTAGTGGCAGCATTAATTTGTGCCTGATATTGCACCATACCACCGTTTGTTGGCATATTGGTAAAGAATACAAGGGGTAAATTACCGGAGAAGAGACCGGTTCCACCCCGAAGCTTAAGACTATTATCACCCATTGCATCCCACACAAAACCTACACGTGGAGAGATCATAACACTTGCATTTGGCCACTTACCTGTATCTATATTACGTCCTGAATAATCTATTTCATAGATAGCCTTATTGGTCATCAAGTCATTATTATTGAAAAACAATCCATCTAATCTTAATCCGTATGATAGTTTGAATCTTTCGCTAAAGCTCCAATCGTCCTGTGCATAAACTCCAATCTTGTTACTTCTAACTCTAGCTGCAGGGTTTGTCTCACCGTCATAACCATAAGTAAGTGCTACAATTTCAGGAGTACCTCCATTTAAGAAATCATCGAGACTAGTGTATCGATAATATCCTGTTCCGTTACGCATATATGCGTTATCAGCCATTTTGTATTCGTAAGCAATACCTCCCACTACTTTGTGATTACCCAAGTAGTATGTCAACTCATCTTTAATATTTAAGACGTCGTTATGAACTCCATTATTCCATGTAAACAGCTCGTATCCAAGCGACATATATGATTGATTATCTTTTAGAATATCAATAAATGGGAATTCAGCAGAATTTGATCCACGGATATCATCAAGTTTTGAGAATGTTGCCAGGAACTGATTTGAAATATTGTCTGACAAACGGCTGTTCAAGTCGAATGAGAATGAATGAACCAGGTTGTCCTGAGAATACATAGAATTTGCAAAAGACATTGAAGCTTTTGACATTCTTGCCTCTGACATACGAGTTCCACCATCCATGGATGTTGCATTAGGCGATCTCCAAGATAGATTCTTTGTATAGTTGTATCTTAATGCCAGACGATGTTTATTTGATATATTCCAATCTAAACGAGCAAGTAGTTTACGGTTGCTGTCATCAGCAGGGAAATTTGTATAAGACCCTGTTTCATATCCATATTCACTTCTTACAAAATCTGAAACTCTCTTAAGATCGCTTTCAGTTGTGCGTGAGATGAAATTATCAGGATCTTCAACACCATTTATTGATGGTCTCCAACGGTTTACAATTGTTGGAGTTTTTGCCATTTCAGCGTTCACAAAGAAGAACAATTTATTTTTAATAATTGGACCTCCTAAAGTAAAACCATAAGTTGTGTTACGATCTCTTTCACGAGCACCATCTATTTGTAATCCTTTGACAGCATCACCTCTTATGTTTTCATTTCTGTGATAAACATAAGCACTTGCCTTAAAGGTGTTTGTACCTGATTTGGTAATAGCATTTACCCCTCCACCAATAAAGTTTGTTTGACGAACATCATATGGAGTAATTACAACCTGCAATTCTTCAATAGCTTCAATTGAGATTGGGTTACCACCACCAGGCAGAGCATCACTCAAACCGAAGTTATTGTTGAAATTAGCTCCGTCAACTGTAAAGTTGGCTGTACGACCATCTGTTCCGGCGAAGCTCATTCCATTACCACCATATGGAGATAGACGTGTAATATCCATAATGCTTCGGCTAACAGTAGGCAGATTTTCTATTTGGGTGTTTGTAATATTTGTCACTGCACCTGTTTTCTCAGTTGAGAATTTAGTTCTCAAAGCTGTAACTACAACTTCACCCAAAGAAACAGTCTCTTCTTGCAACACAACGTTATGTGAGTAGTTCTCACCTAAGCTTAGTGTTATACCTTCGGTGATATTATTACCATATCCAATGTAGGATATTTCAACAGTATAAGGACCTCCAACACGCATACCATTAAGGTTGTATCGTCCTTCCAAGTTTGTCACAGTACCGTAGGTTGTACCTGATGGTTCATGTGTTGCAACCACTGTTGCTCCAATCACTGCTCCATCAACATCTGTAACACGTCCACTCATACTGGATGTTGTTACCTGAGCTTGCATCACAGTAGCAATTGTTATAAATAGTGCTACTGCTATAAATCTCAACTTTTTAATCATAAAATGAATTTTTTAATAAATTAGAGTTGTTAGATTGAATTAAATCATGGACAAAATTAAGTATAAAATTTAAGAATGTAATTAAGAAAATGTTACGAAATGATACCAATGGTAAAGCAGTTAGATTGTATTGATTATTAAATGTTTATCAAATTTTCAGCAAAAGAATTACATTATAATCAAAATGCAAGTTTTCACCCTTTATAACTTCTTTTTTATAAAAGAAATAGCGTATAACTTACGAATTCTCATCGAAGCTATACGCTAAAACCAGTTATCTATTTTTTCTATAATGTATTGACTACATCATACCGCCCATTCCTCCGCCTGCAGGCATTTGAGGAAGTGGATTCTCTTCTTTCTTATCAGTTATAACACACTCTGTTGTCAGGAACATACCTGCAATAGAAGCTGCATTTTCTAGTGCTACACGAGTAACCTTTGTTGGATCAATAACTCCTGCTTCATAAAGATCTTCATACTTGTCAGTAGCTGCATTGTATCCAAAGTTACCTTTTCCTTCACGTACTTTCTGAACTACAACTGCACCTTCTTTACCAGCATTGGCTACAATTTGACGAAGTGGTTCTTCAACTGCACGTTTTACAATTTCAATACCAGTTGTTTCATCATCGTTTTCACCTTTCAGATCTTCGATTGAATCAACTGCACGAATATATGCAATACCACCACCCGGAACAGTACCTTCTTCAACTGCTGCGCGTGTAGCAGACAAGGCATCCTGAACACGATCTTTCTTCTCTTTCATCTCAACTTCAGAGTTTGCACCAACATAAAGAACGGCAACTCCACCTGAAAGCTTAGCCAGTCTCTCTTGTAGCTTTTCGCGATCGTAGTCTGAAGTAGTTTTTTCAATCTGAGCACGGATCTGTCCGATACGGCTCTGAATTACTTCCTTATCACCAAGTCCGTTTACAATTGTAGTAGTATCTTTGTCGATTGATATTTTTTCAGCGCTACCACACATATCCAGAGTAGCATTTTCAAGTGTCAGACCTTTTTCTTCAGAAATTACTACTCCACCTGTAAGTGTTGCAATATCTTCGAGCATCTCTTTTCTGCGATCACCAAATCCAGGAGCTTTGACAGCAGCAATTTTAAGTGATCCGCGTAGACGGTTTACAACTAATGTTGTTAAAGCTTCAGAATCTATATCTTCCGCAATGATAAGCATTGGTTTACCTGTCTGAATTCCTTTTTCAAGAATTGGCAGAAGATCTTTAATTGCTGAGATTTTTTTATCATGAATTAAAATAAGAGGATTCTCGAATTCAACCTTCATTGATTCTGTGTCTGTTACGAAATATGGTGAGATATAACCACGGTCGAATTGCATACCTTCAACTACATCTACATATGTGTCAGTACCTTTAGACTCTTCAACTGTTATCACACCTTCTTTGCTTACTTTCTGCATTGCTTCAGCAATAAGTTTACCTATGCTTTCATCACCGTTTGCTGAAATTTTAGCAACGTTTTCAATCTTTTTCAGGTCACCACCAACTTCTAATGCTTGATTTTTCAGATTTCCTACAATAGAAGCTACGGCTTTATCAATACCGCGTTTCAGATCCATTGGATTTGCACCGGCAGTAACATTTTTTAAGCCTACACTTATAATTGATTGCGCTAATACAGTTGCAGTTGTTGTTCCGTCACCGGCATCATCATTAGTTTTAGAAGCAACCTCTTTTACTAGCTGTGCTCCCATGTTCTTGAATGAATCTTCTAATTCAATCTCTTTTGCAACAGTAACACCATCCTTTGTGATGTGAGGTGCACCATATTTTTTATCAATAATAACATTGCGACCTTTTGGTCCTAATGTAATTTTTACTGCATCCGCCAGTTCGTCTACACCTTTTTTAAGCAGGTCGCGAGCTTCGATGTTGAATTTAATCTCTTTAGCCATATTATTTTAATTAATTGTTTTATGTTTTTTGATAAGTTTATCTACATGTTGAAATACTATATAAAAATACTATGAAGCGTGTATTGCCTGGTATTTCAACTTTTTGTTTATGTGTTTATGAAAGTATAGCTAGAATGTCAGACTGACGCATAATTAAATGCTTTACTCCTTCAATTTCGATTTCTGTGCCTGCATACTTTCCATAAAGCACATTGTCGCCTTCTTTAACTACCATTTCTTCATCTTTTGTGCCTTTTCCTACAGCAATTACTTCACCTCTTAATGGCTTTTCTTTAGCTGTATCAGGGATAATAATTCCGCTAACTGTTTTTTCTTCTGCAGCTGCCGGCTTTACCAGCACTCTGTCTGCTAATGGTTTAATGTTCATACTACTAAAATTTGTTGTTAATATTATTAATTTAAGTTATCTAATCGATACAACCATACTGCTAATTCTGTGCCAAAAATTTCTTATAAAGAAAAAAGTGTTTAATCTGACAAAATTTCAGTAGAGCACTGACATATCATAATTGCCACCTCTATTTTTAGACAAACAGGTAAACATAAAAATGAATGAAATGTTTACAATTAACTGGTATCTCTAAAAAAAAACCTATTTTTACGTAAAAATTTCATTGGACTGGATTTATACTCTTTTTTGCCGACGGAATTAATATCTGAGACTGAATTAAAATTAATGACTATGGAAGAGAAATTTGTTACAATTAAAACTTTCACTTTTCCGGCTGATGTGACCATGGTTCAATCTTATATGGAAATGAGAGGTATCGAAGTTTATTTTAAAAATCTTGTTTCAAACAGACTGGCATATACACTTGGAGATATTGATATGCAGGTAAAATCGTCTGATTACGAAAATGCAAAGGCTGCACTTATAGAGGGAGGCTTTGCAAAGCCGGAAGATTTTTTGTAGTATTATCTAAAAAAGTAATTTCTCTTTTAATATGTCAGTAGAGTTAGTAAAAAATAGCCAGAAATACAGGAATATACTAATAGGACTTATAATTCTATTAGGTTTGATAATTTTCAGATATACACGCCCGTACATGAGTGGTTTTCTAGGTGCCGCAACTCTTTATATATTAGTAGTTGATCAACATAGGTATCTTATTCAGAAACTTAACTTTAAAAAGGGCTTGAGTGCAATTCTTATAGTACTTATTGTTCTAATTTTCATCCTGATACCACTTACAGGAATAGCATTCCTTGTTATAGATACATTCTCCAGTATTACTATAGACCCTGAAGTGATACTGGGTCAGATAAATGATTTTATAAACTCCCTGGAGGCAAAACTTGGATTCAACATTTTTACACCTGAAAACCTATCGGCACTTCCAAGAGCGGGAACTAATATTCTTCAAATACTTGGCAACAGCATATATTCATTTATTATAAACGTTGTGGTTATATTGTTTGTTTTGTACTACATGCTTTATAGTAATGAGGAATTTGAAAAGGCTATTACCGAGATACTCCCTTTTAAGGATGATAATAAAGAGATATTAATTGATGAGACTAAGCTTATTATTCAGGCAAATGCTATCGGTATACCGCTAATGGCTATTCTGCAGGGCTTATTTGCTTACATGGGATATCTGTTGTTTGGAGTAAACAGTGCTCTTCTTTACGCTATTTTAACTGCATTCGCAACTATACTTCCACTTGTTGGAACAATGATAATATGGGTTCCTTTAGGTATTGGGCTTTTGATTGGTGGTGATTTAGTTAATGGTGTAGGACTTATTATTTATGGTCTTTTTATCATTGGGGGTGTAGATAATGTTGCGAGATTTCTTTTGCAGAAAAAGCTGGCTGATATACATCCATTAATTACAGTTTTTGGGGTACTTATTGGTATCCCTATTTTTGGTTTTTGGGGTGTAATATTCGGGCCACTGCTTCTTTCTCTATTTATACTGTTTTTTAATATGTATCGTCATGAATATGTCCCAGGCTCTAAAGCAGAAGCGAGGGTAACGACACGATTGAAGGCTAAAAAAATGAAAATACCAGGCTATAATCCTGCAAAGACAAAAAAGAAACAAAAGAAAAATGAAGTTCAAAGTGAATAATAGCACCTGCTTTTCAATTTTTTATGTCTGTTTGGTTATCATATTCAATGGATGCAATACAGGTAATTATCAAAAGAATACATCAATTGAGAATGGCAAATACCTATTCTCGGAAGATATTCGTTATGCACAGGGTTTCAAAATTGATTATTACGAAGAGTATACAAGAGTAATAATCAACAATCCATGGCAAGAAAACAGAGAGATCTACAGGGCATACTATTTGGTTAAGACAGACTCAATTGAAATTCCTGAAGAAGGTATAAAAGTTAAAGTTCCTCTCACTTCTATTTCAGTAAATACTTTTTCATACTTTGAATTTTTATCTCTGTTGGGTGAATTGGATAAAGTGACTGGAGTAACCGACGGATCAAGAATCTATAATCCTGAAATATTGAATAAAATCAGTGAAGGTCAAATTATTGATTTAGGTGATCCATTCAATCCTAATATTGAAAAAACTATAGCACTTAGTCCACAAGCTGTAATAAACTCAGCTTATGCACAATTAGACAATTACAGCTTAAGACTCACTCAGGCTGGTCTCCCAATCATCTACTCATTGGAGTGGATGGAGAACAATCCGCTTGCACGTGCCGAATGGATAAAAATGATCGCCGCATTTTTTGAAAAGGGGGCTTTGGCAGACACATTATTCAATAATATTGAGGAAAGGTATTTGGCAGTTAGAGAAATAGCTTATGAACCCGACACAAGAAAAAAAGTCATGACGGGTGACATTTTTCAGGGAACCTGGTATGTACCGGGTGGAGATAGCTTTAATGCTGCACTCTTTAGAGATGCAGCATTAAAATACATTTATGAAAACAATAACATGAGTGGCAGCATTGGACTGGATATTGAATCTATTCTTACCCAATTTGGAGAAAGTGATATCTGGTTTGGCTGTGAAGCAGATAGGTATTCCGATCTAGCTGCCAAGGACCCAAAATACATGCTTTTAAAGCCATATAAAGAAAAGCAGATATTCAATAATCATAACCGTACAACAAAAACAGGAGGAAATGATTATTTTGAAAGTTCAATTGCTCATCCCGACCTTATTTTATCGGATATAGTAAAAGCTGCATATCCTGAAAAGCTGCATAACTATTCATTCACCTATATAAGACCATTAAACTGATTACAAATAAGTTATTAAGATAATTTGAAGAAGAACTCAACAATATTTGCACTATTAATAATCCTGTTAGGTGTAACTTTCATATGTGATATTTTTACAGGAAATGCAACTATATCTTTTAAGGAGGTATGGGCTGCGCTTTTTGGTGGATCAGGAAATGTTATAATTGATGAAATTATACTGAATTACAGACTGCCTAAAGCGCTGACTGCTATTATTTCCGGTTCTGCTCTATCAGTAGCCGGTTTGCTAATGCAGACTCTATTTCGTAATCCACTTGCAGGACCGGATGTACTGGGTGTTAGTGCAGGTGCCGGACTAGGTGTTGCTCTGCTTACATTATTAAGCGGTACGGTGTTGCACCCAATTATTTATTCATTAGGTGGAATGGGTCAGATTATTGCTGCTGTAACAGGTGCTTCACTAGTTTTAATTTTAATATTGGGTGTATCCGCAAGGATAAAAGACTCTATCACTATTCTGGTACTTGGAATGATTTTTGGGTATGTTGCAAGTGCTCTGGTTACTATATTGCAAAGTTTTGCTGATCCGGATTCTCTAAAAGTGTTTGTAACATGGACTTTTGGAAATTTAGGTGACGTTACATGGGATAAAATGCCTATTCTTTCTATTCTGGTTTTAGCAGGAATAACCTCAGCACTACTTCTACAAAAAGCACTAAACAGTCTGCTTCTTGGTGAGAATTATGCAGTGAGTACTGGACTTAATACCAAAAGAGCACGTATTTTAATTATTTCGATTTCTGCAATTATCACTGGTACAGTAACAGCTTTTACTGGTCCGATAGCGTTTGTAGGAGTGGTAATTCCCCATTTTGCACGTGCATTTTTCCGAACAGTCAATCATAAAACAGTACTTCCTGCAACTATACTTCTGGGAAGTATTTTAATGTTGGTTTGCGATATTGTTTCACAATTGCCAGTTTCTAACAGGACCCTCCCTATTAATGCAGTTTCTGCTATGTTTGGTGCCCCGATGATTATATGGATAGTATTAAAACGCAAGAAGCTATAACTCTTATTATAGTAATTTTATTATCTCTCAAAGAAATTAAATTTAGTGAAAATCAATTCTTTCAATAAACAAAACTGCATGTTAAAATGTCTAATGTATAAATAGTATTATAAAAAGGACAAAATATATTTGGCATCGTTTTTGCTTTTAAGCTGAATAGTAAAGAGTGAAACAGATATTTTAAAAATATACGATTAAAAATAAAAGTTTATATTTGTAATCGTAACAGAGAATAAAGAAGGATTAAAACAATGGATAATAACTTTTCACAGCGCGTTAGAGACATTATGGCATATAGTCGTGAAGAAGCCGGTCGTCTCCAGAACAATTACATAGGGCCAGAGCATTTAATGCTTGGTATACTTCGTGATGGAGATGGGTTAGCTATACAAGTACTTCAGGATTTTGATATAGATCTCCACGTCTTAAAAGATTATATAGATTCACATGTTCGTTCTATTCAGGAGCCATATGATGGAACTAGCGAGCTTGTAATAAATAAAAATACCGAGAAGGCTTTAAAAATGAGTATTCTCGAGGCACGTCTTACTAAAAGCATTGAAACAGATACAGAACATATATTACTTGCACTTTTAAAGGAGAAAAATACTTTGATATATGATATTCTTAAACAGTTTCAACTGGATTACTCTAGTGCATTTATGTATATTAAAAGTATTCTTGAAAACAGAAGTGAGGAGGATTTAGATGAAGCTGATTCTCCAGTATCAGGACCAAATTTCACGGATGATGATGATGAGGATATGAACGACAAATCGTTCAATCCTGGTGGTGCACAGGGCACTTCTCAAACAAAAAACAGCTCATCTGACACACCTGTACTTGATAACTTTGGAACTGATATTACACGCGCTGCCATAGAAAACAGACTTGACCCTGTTGTTGGTCGCGAGAAAGAGATAGAGCGAATTGCTCAGATACTCAGCAGGCGTAAGAAAAACAATCCTGTACTTATTGGTGACCCGGGAGTAGGTAAATCTGCAATAGTAGATGGATTAGCTCTCAGAATCACACAGAAGAAGGTTTCACGTGCACTATTCGATAAGAGGGTAATAGCTCTAGATATGGCTTCGATAGTGGCAGGCACAAAATATCGAGGACAATTCGAAGAGCGTATTAAAGCTATACTGAATGAACTTTCCAAAAACCCGAATATCATTCTGTTTATTGATGAGATACACACAATCGTTGGTGCGGGAGGTGCAGCAGGATCTCTGGATGCAGCCAATATGCTGAAACCTGCACTTGCCAGAGGTGAAATACAGTGTATTGGAGCTACAACTTTGGATGAATATAGGAAAAACATTGAAAAGGATGGTGCTCTGGAACGTCGTTTCCAGAAGGTTATAGTAGACCCTACTACAACGGAGGAAACATTGCAGATATTGAGAAATATTAAGGAAAGATATGAAGATCATCATAATGTGAGATACACAGATGAGGCATTAAAAGCTTGCGTGAAACTCACTGAGCGTTATGTTACGGATCGTACATTCCCTGATAAAGCTATTGATGCATTAGATGAAGCCGGGGCAAGAGTTCATATTTCAAATATTGTTATACCTGAGACAATAGAGCGACTGGAAGAGGAGCTTAAAGAGGTTGAACAACAAAAAACTGATGCAGTTAAAGCTCAAAAATATGAACTGGCAGCTAGTTTCAGGGATAAACAACGTCAGTTACTTCTGGCTCTTGAGGCAGAAGAGGAACGTTGGCAGAAAGAGATTAAAGAGAAGCCGGAAATTGTAGATGAGGAAAAAATAGCAGAAGTGGTAGCTATGATTTCAGGTGTACCTGTACAACGAATTGCTGAGGCAGAGGGACATAGATTGCTTCAAATGAAGGATGTCTTAAAGAGTAAAGTAATAGGTCAAGACGAAGCCGTAGACAAGGTTGTAAGAGCTATACAGCGTAATAGGGTTGGTCTTAAAGATCCAAATAAACCTATTGGTACTTTTATGTTTCTTGGACCAACCGGTGTTGGTAAAACTCACTTGGCAAAAAAACTTGCACAGTTTCTCTTTGATTCATCTGAGAATCTCATCCGAATTGATATGAGTGAGTATATGGAAAAATTTAATGTTTCCAGGCTTGTAGGAGCTCCTCCGGGATATGTTGGATATGAGGAAGGTGGTCAGCTGACTGAGAAAGTACGTCGCAGACCATACTCTGTAGTACTGCTGGACGAGGTTGAAAAGGCTCACCCCGATGTATTTAATCTCTTGCTTCAGATTATGGATGAAGGTCATGTAACAGATAGCCTGGGTCGTAAAATAGACTTCAGAAACACTATTCTGATTATGACGTCTAATATTGGCACACGTCAGCTGAAGGATTTCGGACGAGGAGTAGGTTTCACCACATATAGTGATGTAAGTGATGCTGAATTCTCACGCAGTGTTATCCAGAAAGCTCTTAATAAAGCTTTCGCCCCAGAGTTTTTAAACAGGGTGGATGATATTGTAATGTTTGATCAACTAAGTAAAGAGTCTATATATAAGATTATTGACCTGGAATTGGAAGGACTTTATAAACGTATCGGAGATCTTGGATTCAAGATAAATCTTACTGAAACTGCTAAAGAATTTATTGCTAATAAGGGATATGATATACAATTTGGTGCAAGACCTCTTAAGAGAGCTATCCAGAAGTATATAGAAGATGAGTTGGCAGAAAAAATCATTAGTACAGGTATGAAAGAAGGAGATACTGTTATCATTGATTTTGATGAAGAAAAACAGCAGATAATAATGAATAAAGCAGAAAAGGTTCTGGAATAAAGAATACTGTATTCATTTGAATTTTGAAATAAACCCCAAAAGCATTAATAATTGCTTTTGGGGTTATTTTTTAGATGTTAAAAATCCGGTGTATTTCTAATCAATTCCATCCGGGATTTTGATTACCTGCTAAAGCTGGGTTAGCCTGCATTTCACTTAGAGGAATAGGCCAAAGAAGTGCATACTCAGGTATTTTCCCAACAACTGCCTGACCTTCCGGTTTATTCTGAATAAGAGCATTTGCCAGTGGTGTCCATTTCAATCTGCCGGAACCTACTCCATCTGCTTCTGGATATAAGCGTGTGCGACGAATATCATCCCAAATTTTAAACTCGAGTGGGAATTCATGAAAACGCTCTGTCAGAATAGCCTGAATTAAAGCATCACCACTTGCAGTTTCGTTTGGTAAGCCGGCACGAGTTCTTACCTGATTAAGGTAACCTCTTGCTTCTGATTCATTTCCTGTACGTGCAAGTCCCTCTGCTGCTATGAGTAATACCTCTGCATAACGGAATATAGGCATATTATAATCACCATTTCGTCCGTTTATTAATGAACCTGCATCAAACCAAGCCCAGTTTCCTACATTATTTAAGGTGTGACTTACGCCAGTGTCGTCTGTGTATTCTCTGAAAAAGAACTGTTTCTCCATGTTACGTATATCATCGGAATGATAACTGTTCAAAAGTAAATCAGATGGCAGATAAGCATTATATAAAACATCACCACCAGGTTTAAATACATTGGCACCATCAGCATTCTTCCATTGAAATGCATCGGTACCTATTGAACGAACTGCATAAGAGTTACCAACATTAAAACTAGTTTGGTTGTATTCTTTAGCATATATTATTTCGTTTGAAGACTTACTGGTTTTTATTACATTATATGCTGATGACAAATCTGTACTGCTCCCATTTGGCTGTTCAAGTGCATGCTGACCTCCATTTATTACGTTCATAGCCATAGCAGCAGCCTTTGAATAGTACTCATTCCCACCATTTACAGGAGCTCCTGCCCATTGTAAATATACATTTGCCAGCAGAGTCTGCGCCATTGGGCGGGTAACATAACCTTTATTTGCATAAAAGGATATATTAGGCAATGAATTACCTCCAATTATGTCAAGAAGGTCTGACTCTATATTTGCATATACTTGTGCTGCGGGTGTTCGCTCAACATAAATTCCTTCAAGAGAAGTATATGGTTTATCGATATAAGGAACATCACCATATTCTTTTACCAGATAGAAATATGCATAAGCGCGAAAGAATTTACCTTGAGCAACGAAGTTAGCTATCTGTTCAGCAGATAAAACATCTGTCATTGTAGGTATATTTTCAATTACAAAGTTTGCACGAGAAATACCAATATAGAATTCTGACCACATTTTCTGAGAAGTAGCATCAAAAGATTCAATATTAAAGTTTCCTCCCTCTGAGGCATTTGTAAAAGTTCTATCTTTACGTTTATCAATGAAAAGACCTGACATTACACCACCCCACATAGTAGCCTTGGGTGTCCATCCGCCATCTACATCAATATTATGAAGGTAAGGAACACCTCCAAAATAGAGAGCATTTACACCGGTAATGGCATCTGACTCAGTTTTCCAAAACTGACCTGTTGTTTTCTCGTCCAATGGACTTTCTTCCAGAAACCCTTCACATGAACTCATCACAATTGTTAATGAGAGCATGCAAAGTAAGTATTTATATATTTTATGTAATTTCATATGATTACTGTTTTTTGTAATTACTGACTATCAATTAAAATGTTACATTAATACCCATTGTGTATGTTCTTGGACGTGGATATGTAAAGAACTGACGGTTTGTTCCCCATTTATTATCACCTAATCGAGATGAATTTTCAGGATCATAACCTAAATAATCAGAAGAAGTGATTAAGAAAGCATTGTTTATGTTTCCATACAATCTAAGTGAGTATAAACCTATACGTTGCAATATGTCTGGCGTGAATGTATATCCTAACTGAATTAAATTGCCTCGTAAATATGATCCATCAGCCACCCAAGTATCATCAGCGTTGGCATTATTACCCATACCGAAGTTAGCAAGACGAATTGCTTGTGCAGTACCATTTGGGTTTTTTGTTGGATGCCATGCTTCCTGCCATAAACGATCTATTCCACTTGTTAAGAATCGTCCCTCAGAAGAGTGGAAAAATTCTTGCATAATATCAGCTCCCCAGGAGAACTGAAGATCTACAGTCAGATCGAATCCTTTATAATTGAATGTATTAATAAAGGAGCCCATCCAATCAGGTAAACCATTGCCAAGAATTTCTCTTTCTTTATATGTTACTTTTTCACCTATAGTTGAAGGTACATTCATTGTTTCTCTATCCCAGTTAGCCTCTACCCCATCGTAGATACCTACACGTCTGTAACCATAGAATGAAGATAACTCTTCTCCTTCACGAATAAGCATATCATAACCAACAAATCCATCAAGTAGTATCTGACGTTTTCCTGTTACCTGGTCTACTGATGAACTCTCATCAAGCTTCTCTACTCTATTCTTATTGAAACTTAAGTTAAGCATACTATTCCAACTGAAATCACTCGTTTCAACAGGGTATGCATTTACTAAAAGGTCGAACCCTCTGTTTGAAACCTCTCCAATATTACTGGTAATCGAAGAAAAACCAGTTGATCTTGGTATAGGACGACTTAAAAGGAGGTCGGTAGTATACTTATAGTAATATGAAGCTTCAATATTTAATCTATCATTAAAAAGTCCCAGATCCACACCAATGTCCCACTGATTTGTCTTCTCCCATTTCAAGTCAGGATTAGGCATACGTTGAGTATATGATACTGTTTGGAGAGACTCACCTATAATTGTAGTTGACTGTCCTATTGTAGCAAGTGAAGCATAAGTTCCAATTTCAGAGTTCCCGGTTACACCAAATGATGTATGTGGTTTCAAGCGACTTATTACAGCATTTCCTGATAAGAAATCTTCATTTGTCATCAGCCATCCCAGACCAATCGATGGGAACCATGAATACTTATTGTTTGCACCAAATTTTGATGATCCATCCCATCTGCTTGTAACCGTCGCTAAATACTTATTATCGTATGAATATGCTAATCTGGCAAAAAATGAATTCATTGACCATTTATCGTGGTCATTTCCTACAGAAGGTCTGTCAGATCCTTTACCTAAATTGTAGTACCCATAAAAATCATCTGAAAAGTTACTCCCAACTGCACTAAAGTATGTATAAGTTCTTTCCTGCCAAGATACTCCACCCATTGCATTAACAGAATGACTTCCAATAAGTCTGTTGTAAGTCAGATAAGTTTCTTCCTGCCAATATAGCGTATTAGAGTTATTCCCTTCCGCTCTACCGGTTGAACTTTGATTAATAAGTGGTCGTGGCGTAAATGGAGTATAGTTTGCATTTCGATTGTTCTGATAGTCAACACCAAACTGTGTTTTCAAATCCAATCCTTCTGCTAAATGGAATGTAAGAGCCGCATTACCAAAAATCTGGGTTCTATATTGTTTTGCTTCCATACGCTTTAACAGCTCTACAGGGTTACCAACACCCTCGGGGCTGAATCCCTGCATTCCACCTGAAGGATTATTCTGATCACGTAAAATAGCATCAGTCCTGAAACTATTTGTTTGTGCATACTGACCATCCAGCATAACAGGCAAAAACGGTAATAACTCTATCATAGTACGTAGTGCACCCTGACCATATGGGTTATCTGATGTTCTATTACCCCATGAGTGATTTACGAGCAGATTAACTCCGGTTGATAACCATGAAGTAGGTTTGTCATCATATGCCAATTTTGCATTTATTCTTTTAAAATAAGTGTTATGTAATATACCTTGCTGATCAGTATAATTAATAAATGCACCCACAGAATGATCGCCATCTCCGCGTTGTATACTTACCTGATGATTTTGAGACAATGAAGTCCTTGAGGCTTCTTTCTGCCAATTTGTATCATACTTTGGAGTCCCATCAGAATTAAAAATTCGTTCATCAGTAAATATTTGCGAAAGATCTGTAGTAAAGTTTCTGTTTTGCCATGCATTTGCATTTTCCAGTCCCTGCTTAAATGTACTCATCCATTCATTGGCATCCATTACATCCATGTATCTTGCCATTTCACTTATTGACAATGAACCATCGTATGATACACGCGCACGACTGCCAGTGTTTCCGCCTCTTTTAGTGGTAACAAGAATCACTCCATTTGCTCCACGAGCACCATAGATAGCAGCAGAAGAAGCATCCTTCAATACTTCAATAGACTCGATATCATTAGGGTTTAAGAACTGGAAATTGGACATTACAACACCATCTACAACGTAAAGAGGACTGGCTGATGCATTAATAGTAGAGATACCTCTGATAATTACTCTCATCTCGCCACCTGGCTGACCTGTATTTGAGAAAATGTTTACACCGGCAGCCTTACCTTTTAGTCCTTCTAGTGCATTAAATGATTGGTTTTTTATGATATCACTACCCTTTGCTGTTGAAATAGATCCTGTTACATCTGACTTTCTCATAGTTCCATAACCTACAACAACAAGTTCATCCAATGTTTGTGTGTCTTCTATCAGAACTATGTTAAATGTACTTATTCCAGCTGTATTTACCTGTTTATCTAAATATCCAATATATGAAATTGTTATTACAGCGCCATCTGCAACCTCTAACTGAAAATTACCATCAACATCAGTAACAGTTCCATTTGTTGTTCCATTCTCAATTATATTTGCACCAATTACAGCAATACCATGCTCATCAAGTACCCTTCCTGATATCAGCTTACTTTGTTGATTGATTGCTGTTACAGTTTCATCAATTGCTAAGACTCCCGAGTTTGAAGACAGCTTATTATTAACATTACTGTCTGCAAAACTAATGCTTATATTAAATAGCATTTGAGTCATTACAAGCATAACGGTCAAAAATATGGATTTATTCATTTAATGTTTTTTTAATTAGTATATTAAAAGTTACTATACACATGATAATTTTTCAGCTATAAAAAATTACCCTCTTCCTGCAGAGAATCAAATATTTATTTACATAGGCATATAATTAGTTATGGTTTATCATTTTTTATCACCTTAATTAAAGTTTCTTCATAAAGTGGACCACGAGTGTCCTTTATCTGTAGTAAAGATTATGCACTATTTGGGAAAATTGATAAGTTTATATAATGCAAAACCAATGATATTATTATAACAAATATTCTTCTTTTTTTGTTTGTATTTAGGACGATTAAATTATTTTTATTTCTAGTTATAATGTTTCATATAAGACCATAATAACTTTAAACAAAATCAGGTTCGGCTTGTTTAAAGTGATTGTATAAAAAGAAATTGAAATGGAATCAAATAAAATGAAAATTGAAGTTTGGACTGATATTATGTGTCCATACTGCTATATTGGTAAAATACATTATGAGAAAGCATTAAAACAGTTTGAACATGCAGATGAAGTAGAACTAGAATGGAAAGCTTTTCAACTTGACACCAGTCTGCCGGATAATGGTAATGGAATACCTGTTGAGGAATATTTAATTTATCAAGCAGGTTATCCTGCGGAAGGAATTAAAAGTATGTACAACTCATTAAGAAAACTTTCAGATGAAGCAGGTGTTGTTTTTAATCTGGAAAATGCAATAGCAGCAAATACTCGTGATGCACACCGACTTATAAAATTAGCATCAAAAAAAGGAGTTGATTCTATTGTTCTGAATAAATTATCTAAAGCATATTTCGAAGAAGCAAAGGATTACAGCGACAGAAATCTGCTTTTAACAATAGGAGCAGAGGCTGGATTAAGCAAAAATGAGATAATTGAGATGCTTGATAGTGATGATTATAAATATGAAATAAAACAGGATATGCAGGAAGCAGCTAATCTTGGATTTGATACTGTTCCAACATTTCTGATGGACAGAAGACAGGCTATTGTAGGTTCAGAACCTGTTCAGTTGTTTCTTGATGTTTTGTACAAATCGTATAAAGCATGGAAAAATCGCACCAATAAAGTTGCTGAGACTGAAGTTATAAAAGGTAAATCCTGTTCAATTGACGGTACCTGTGATATTTAAGAGTAAAAAAGAAGAGACAAATTTACTTTTTATCTTTTTATGGATTTTACTAACTTTGTTGTAAAACCTTTTAAATAGAATAATGGATTACTTAAGGATTGAGATCGACGATAAAGAGCGATGGGACAAAGTATGGGAGTTGTATGAAAAAAGCTTTCCTGATGCAGAACGTAGAAAAAAGAATGATCATCTACGAGCATTTGAGGATGAGCGTTTTTTTCCATTATCTGCATGGGAAGGCCAACAACTTATTGGTATAATGTTCTTCTGGGAATGGGAGTCGTATCGTTATCTTGAACATCTGGCGGTTAATCCGGAACTTCGTGGCCATGGCTATGGTTCTCAGCTTCTTCGACATTTACGTGATTCAGAACATACTATTATTCTTGAGATTGATCCTCTGAACAATGAACTTTCTGTTAGGAGGTTACAGTTTTACGAGCGCGCTGGCTATACACTAACTCCATACAGGTTTGTTCATTTACCATATAGAATAGAAGGTCAAAAACAGGAGTTGCTAATCTTAAGCTATCCTGAAATGATAAGTAAGGAGCAACACAATGATTTCCTGAAATTTGTAAATGAAGTAGTGATACAATATTGTGAGGGATACAACCCACTTCAATAAATTGATTTAGACACCAAGAACATTTTTCATGATAAGGAATAACTGGTCTACCATAATCCTCTCTCTCTTATATTTTGGGAACATTGGGTATATGATGACCAAAAGATTTTCATTTTCATCCATCTTAATATAACCGCCAAACCCCCAGGATCTCATTCTTGCATCAGTTCTAAATTTTAAAACACAGTTTTTCCTGTCTGAATAAGAGATAATCCATTGTCTGTCGATTCGTTGTAATATTTCATCAAAAGGGTATTTAGTACGACCATTATATTTATAAGTAGCTTCTCTTTGACCAGTAAATTGTGGTGGATCAATATTATCCGACTCCATGTAATTCAAACGTTTATAAAAGTAAGCTGTCAAAATAGCAGGAGGTAGCATACCAACAATTGCGAAGACTAATAAAATTTGCCAAAAATTCATGTTTAGTCCCCAGAAAAGCGACATTAAGCCCAATACTCCGGCATAAAATATTAGAAATATTGATACCCAGTAGAAATATAAACGGAAAGTAAACCTCATATTAATGTATTTGTGGTATGATTAATTCTTCAGTAATATATATTTGAGAAAATCCCATTTCTTCAAGCATTGTTCTCAGCACAATTTTTGCCTGCTCTGTAGCATCTGACAAAATTCCCTGATCGATAGCATCTTTTATCATGTTATTCTTTTCTCTTGTAAGCGCTTCATTATAATCAGAAATTTTTATGGGATTAAAAGCATTCTCACTTTCATTGAATACCTCAACTGACTTCTCATCAATAACAGTGTCTAAAATCTTAGGCTTCGGTATTGATACATGTATAGTAGAATCATTTTGAACATCAATCTTTACACGACTGAAATCTACACCCGCTTTTAGGTATCCATTATACTTTAAAAGAAAATACTTATCTGTTAGTGGAATATTGATATTGAGGAACTTCATATAGTCTTTGTAGCTAATTACTCCCGTGTAATTATGTTTAACCAGTGCCAACTCTTGTATATGAGTAATTCGGTTCATAATTGTGGAGCTGCTATATCCAGGATAATCTGCCCTCTTATTGTTATTGATAAGAAGAGCAAAACCTAGTATAACTGTAGTTAAAAAGAAGAAAATGGTTGGTATAGATATATTCCTCATATAATTCAGCTTAAATCAAATAAAGCACCTGCTGCAAAAATAATCAATTTATTCCTTAAAAAAAGACTCATTTAAATTGATTACAGCTAATGATTGGCATTAAATTTACATTGTTGGTCATTTTTGGTTGAATACAGCATCTGCTACTGCAACAATAAATGATGGTATGTCATCAGGATCTCTTGAGGTAATAAGATTATTATCCACTACAACTGCTTCGTTTATATAAAAGGCCCCGGCTGCTTCCAGCTCTTCCTGAATATCACTTACACCAGTTGCATTCACACCATTAAGTATTCCGGTTGCTGCAAGCAACTGAGGTCCATGACATATCGAGGCCACCGTTTTACCAGTATTGTAGAAATTAATTGTGAAATCCACAACTTCAGGTATCTCTCTCATTTTTGCCGGTGAACTACCTCCTGGTATAATTAACATATCAAAGTCATCAATTGAGATATCACCCAAAGCTTTTTCTATTTCAATGCTATACACTTTGTCCCAAGACTGAACTGTTCCTTTTTTCGGACCAATAACAGTAACATTAATCCCTTTATTAATAAGATAGCCTATTGGAATATATGTCTCTTCCCCATGAAAACCTTCGGTGAGGAGTACAGCTACATTAATATTTCCACTGTTTCTTTTTTCCGAACAATTGGTTAAAACAGCAACAATTACTAATAAGTAAAGTAGATAACTAATATTCTTCATGTTTTTTAAACAAGAATAATTTTACTTTGTTCATAGAAATAAAAAAACTGACTAAGCGATAGTTATATAATTATAACTTCCAACTTAGTCAGTTAACGAGAGAACAAGTATTCAATTGCTCACTTTCATCATTTAGCTATCAATCATCAATGTTTTCTTTTTAATCTGATAAACCGCAAGCTCGTGAATATATACCTGTTACCGTATTTATATGACTATGAACCAGGTCAGTTGGATTAGCTTTTATTGAACCTTTACATACCTGATAAAACTGAGCAGGCATATATTGACTCAAAAGCGATAATGGAATTTCTATTTCACTTAGATTATTGAACAACCTCTTTTTTGCCTCTTCTATATCCTTTACTGGCCAGTAATATCTAACCCTATCTGAAAAACTATATTTTCTTTTAAAAGCTTTTTGTTTATCATCTCCATGATAGTATGGTTCCCAGTATTTTGGCTCGTTGATCATTGTCTTTTCCAGGATTTCACTCAACCTTGATAGGTTTGGATCATCTGCACCCAATAATTCAACCTCCATAGCCTCAAGTGACAGTAAGGCTTCACGGTAAGCATATGTTAACCATGGACCAACCTTTAATATACAAAAGTGACCTTCAACCAGTTTTCTAAGCATATCCTCAGTCTGATAATCAGTTGAATGAGCTTCATAAACAAGTCGATCATACTCCAAAATATTTTTACTTAACTCTTCTGCCTTCTCTGGTTGAAATGCAAATATGCGGTCATCACTGAATTCCACTCCAGGTTGAACAACTACTCCAATTACTCTATTCCACGCATCTTCCAAGCCCACTTTCAGGAAGTGTTTATTAGTTACAGCTATAGTTTCTTTGGCATCTGATGGAGAAGTTGGTACAACCTCATCTTCTTCCTCTTGAGCCCCACCTGGCACCGGCACTTCAGTACCTATAATATATACTGGTTTATGGAAATCTTTTCTGTATTCTGCCCATGTATCTTCAGCTACTTTACAAAGTATCGCAGCTCTTTCAGCTACAATCTCATCAGATAATGGTTTTGTCCTATCTCCCTCATCATCAGCACAAAACATACTTGTATCCAAATGTATCTTCTGAAAACCAGCTTTAACATATTCTGCAATAAGCACTTTAGCTTTATCCATGGCTTCTGCAGCAGGCAGTTTTCTCCAAGGGTTTGGTCCTAAATGATCACCACCAAGTAATATCATCTCTTTAGGAAAGTCAGTTTTCTCTGCTATCCCATTGATAAATTCAACAAAATCAAGAGGCTTCATTCCTGTATACCCACCATATTGATCAACTTGATTTGATGTAGATTCAATAAGCAGGAGCGATTTATCTCGCTTTGCCTGTTTAAAACTGGCTTCCAATACTTCGGGATGAGCTGTACACACAGAGTAAATACCCTTTGCCAAACCATTTCGGTTTGCCTCCATCAACTCAAGAAATGCCTCTAAAGAACTTTTCATTTTATTTTAAATTTTAATAATCAATAATCAATACTCATCTGTCAAACCAAATATTGGTTTGTTTTCTAACCATTTTCCATTTGTAAAATCAGGGAATTCAACTGGTGCACTACCTAAAGCAATTGATTTCTCTGTAAGTGGTGTGACTGCAATCCAGGCTGCTGTGTCATAAACATCAATTACTGTAGGTATACCTCTTTTAATACACTCTACAAATGAACGTATTTTAAGATATCCTGCACCGCCATGATCACCGCGGACTCCTTCAGCCATGAATTTTTTCCACAATGGATGTTCAAATTCAGGTATATATTTTTCCCAATCCTCCCATTTGTGGTTTGGACTTCTGCCATCAACATATACCGAGTTGGCCAATCCTCTGTGATAAATCCAAAGTCCTTTGGTTCCCTGCGCCATCATATTGTTAGAATAAGGTCTGGGAGTATTTGTATCATGAGTAAGAGTTATGGTCTCCCCTCTCTGGGTTTTTATCACAGTAGTAATCACATCACCCAACATCCAGTCAAGTTCTGCATTAGGATGATCATCACCACCTTTTTGGACGATATATTCATGAAGCGCTCTCGATTTTGTTGCAGTTGATGTAAGAGACACCATTCGGTTACCTCTATTATCATCCATATAGTTTGCAATAGGTCCTAAACCATGAGTAGGATACAAGTCACCATTCCTTCTCAATGAATGTACTGTTCTCCATCTTGCTTCACCCTCACCTTTTTCACCAAACTCCGCACCAGGACGGAACTTAACATCTCTTAGATCATGGCAGTAACTGCATTCATAGTGAAGCATTTCACCAAATAGTCCTTCTCTTACCATTTTCAGTGCAGACATCTCTATACGGTCAAAACAGTGGTTTTCGAGCATCATACACTGCATACCAGTCTCTTCTGCAGTTTTCACCAATTCCCAGCACTCTTCAATTGTAGAAGCTCCCCATACCTCAGGAGCAACATGCTTGCCAGCCCTCATTGCTTCAACACACATTGGAGTATGCCACAACCAGGGAGTAGCAATAACTACTGCGTCTATATCATCTCTATTGATAAGATTTCGGTAGTCATATTCTCCATTTGAATAACCTTCGGGTCTTTTTCGCCCTGACTCTTCAACTATGTTTAATGCTCTGGTAAGTGCTGATTTTGAAATATCGCAAATAGCAGGTACCTGAACATCCGGCATCGCAACAATAGATCTTAAGAGATTTGTTCCCATGCCCCCTACTCCAATTATACCTAATCTTACAATTCTGTCATCTTCACCCTGTAAAATTGTAGGTGCAGCAAAAGTTTTAGTAAATGCTTTTTCTCCAATCATTACAGCTCCTGCCCCTGCAGCAGCTCTTTTAACAAAATCACGTCTGTTTAGTGTCATAAAAATATTTTTTAGTCGTTCAATATTTTAACATTATTGATCCTATTTCACCCTGAATATTTCTTCCGTTTAGAGTAATAAATGCAATTTTACGTTCATTGTCATACCTGAAATCTTTAACTTTCAGGTATTCGTTATCACTGGTAACTGATACCGGTTCTGCTGTATAAATTTCAACGACCTGTTCTCCATACATTTTAAGATCAATTTTCATAAATGATTTATTACATGTCACATTATATACATTATAAGTGCCGGTATTATTTACAAAACAGTCCATTCTCTTATTTCCAACTGTATATTGAAAAGTGTAGTTTTTCTTTTCCAGAGGTGGTAGATAAATGTATCCAAACCCTTCTGCTTCATAGTAAGCTGAAATCAGTTTTCCATCAATTGAGGCACTGGAAACATGCTCTCCTTCATTAAGCTGAACCGACAAAACCAAATTACCCAATAGGTCATATTCATAAGCATCAGCTACCATGTTACGATTGTCAATACTTACCTTACCTGCTTCTATTTCCAATACCTTTGTATATTTTTTATACAACCACTGCGAGTAGAGCTGTTCTGTGTTTTTTGATAAGTAATGGCCTCTATCTGCCTGTATTGTTCTAAGATATTCAATCCAATTCTGATTAAGATCAGGTTGTAAATGATCGTCATAAGCAAGCCAGTTTGCCCAGTGAGACTCAACTACTACTGTTTGTATACCAGAAGGTATGCTATCCGGTAGTTTTGCATATTCATACCAAAGATTTCCATGGTTGTGTCTGTCAAGTAGTAATACACCATTATCAAATCCACCATCCAGTAATGGAGGATGATTCAAACCATGGATTGTAGCATAAGGTGTATTTGCATACTTAACTCCATTGTCACTCAAAACTCTCCCGAGGCTATATTCCGCACCTGGATTAAAATAAAAGCCATATGAAATAAAACTCTCAGGAAAGGAATGACCATTTTCAGGACTAATGCCATACTGTGCCATTAACCGTTTTAAAAGTACAATATTATTTCTAATAATTGTCTCATCTCTTGGCTCTTGTTTTTCAACATTAAACCATTCAGCTCTGCTCTTAACTCCATCTTCCCAGTACTCATGCAATACCCCGGTAATACCGAACTCAATGTTAGCTGCATTGGATTTAACATAATCCATTATATCCAATTGCGTATTACTTACATATTTAGAATTATCCCAATTCTCTCCATCAGGATTGCTTGTTGGGTATTCTCCCAAAATATTCAGCCTGTCAAACTCTCCAAGAATGAATAGAGACATAAACCTAACGCCAAGTTCTTTACCTACTTCAACCATTGGCTTATAGTCCCTGACATCAAAATCTCTTCTTATACCTGCACGCCATGGTCCGTCGGTCTCTTCAAGAGAACTACCACCCATCCATCCAACCTGACCGATATTAACCGAAACACCACGTGGAAAGATTATGCGCTGTGTTTCCTGAGTATCAGCCCACTCACCAGCAAACCCATTAAAAGCCATAAATAAAAAGCCCAAAAGGATTGTGACTGTTTTTTTAGTAATTCTCATTATTTTACTTTACTGTAATAGTATAAATTTTATTATAACCTGTAGCAAAATCCCAAACATCTTCATTAGCCAGCCTGATACTAAATTTTGGATCTTCAGATAATGTTTCCTGTGGATCAGGGAAGTTCAGACAAACATCAAATACTTTGCCCTTCATTTCCTCTGTGATTGTAACTTTTGCCGATATATTAAATGTTTCTCCACCAAACCAAAAGCGTGGATCAACGCCTAAATCAAATTTATATTTCTCTGATGAATTTGATTTTGAAACTAAGATAAGCTCTGCATTTCTTGGGTTGTAAGGTGCTGCAAAACCAATATTCATTAGGTCTAGATCCATTTCGAATTTATCACCAACAGTAAGGTTATTGGAAAAAGTACCTTCTGTTAACACAAACCTGTAACCAAGACGTCTTTGTATTTCTTCCATACAATTATTTGTTTGCCAGTCTCCAATAACACCCGGATGATAGTTCAAATTAAGGAACGACCAATGGTATTTAGCCATATTCTCTAAAGCACTACTGCATTCTGAGTATGATGATGGTTGACAAGTTTCACCTCCCATAGGCAAATATTTGGATTCCCATTCCCAATATTTTCTGAAGTTTCTGTTACCACCAAAAGTACCTCTGTCATCCTGATCAGCTAAAAAACAGTCGTTATGAAAACCAACTCTTGATAAGTCCGACTGATTATGTGCCGTTTTCAGTGAAACTGTGTCAGTATAAGTAATACCAAAACTATGAAGTTTGGCTGCAGGGTATCTAACCAGAACCATTCTCTCTTTTGGCAGTGCTTCAAGCAGTGCATCAAGTACCTTGCGACGGGGGCCATATTCATTTTCATTTGGGCGGAAGTTGTAATTATCAGTATAATACCATTCTCCCCAAACACCTATAAATCCGGCTTCCAGTACTGCTATAACATCTGCATACTCCTGAAAAATCGGTCGCAGTTGCTCAATATGACCAAATAGGATATCTTCAGGTGCATCCCATGGAAGATCATCCTGATTATTAGTATATCTGAATCTTACAATTGACTTACATCCATTTTCTCTAAGAGCTTTCATATTGGTTTTAATTCTATCAATATACTCCTGAGAAATAGGCTTATCTCTAAAGGCGGGCATAGTGTATGCAGTATATACCAAAGATATGCCTTCTTTTCTTATACCATCGAGATATGATTGAGTAAGAACACTACTATTATTTGTACTTGTTTCAAAAAATCTATAGAATCCTCGTTCCGGGTTAACAAAATTCTCTAATGATTCTGTAAATTCTACTTTCTCAATTTTATATTCATCATCTTTATTGTTGTCTTCAGTATCTATCGTTTCACTGCAACTGAGTAAAAATGCGGAAGCAAAAAACAAGAGCAGATATTTAATCTTCATAATTAAAATATTTAAGTGATTTTTGAATTGGCCACCTTTTCATTGTTTTTTAAAAGGTGGCCAATCTGTTAATTGTTTATTTTAATCTAACGGTTAAACCTTTGTTCTTATCTCCTGAAGCGGTTACAGTTGGCAATCCTCCTGAAGTAGTCCATGCGTTATCTTCTCCTTCAGCTCCCGAATGTCCAATCATAATACTTACGCTATCACCTAAATTAGGAATCAAACTTTTCAATATCTGAGCTTCAAACTCATAAATGTTATCTTCCACTTGTACCATTTCAGAAATAGTCATCAGTCCCATTCCTTTTTCCACTACGTTTGGAGTAAGCCATCCCCAGCCTCCACCTTTTGTTTCGTCATAAGCAGCAAGTCTCATATCGTAATCTTCGTAAATAAATCCTTGCATCAGATAGTTTGCTGCACCGGTATCCCACATCCAGCTATTGTAGCCTGTTTCAGGATCACCATCTGTATTAAGATAAATATCCATAGCGTTAGCATGCAGAATATCCATCTTCATATACATATAGATATAGTTTGCATCAGCAATAAAACGAACCTCTTTCAATCGATGTAGCTCACTGTTTTTCTCATCAAGAACTGCAATTGCAAGATGCTCTTCATCAATCTCTGCCCAATCATCAAATTTACCATCCAATGTGATATTTACTTCAGGCATGGCATCTTCATCTTCTTCTTCAACGTTTAATTTAACAGTTACAGATTTTTTTGTTGATTTGGTTTCATCAGAACTGTTCGTTGCAAATAGTTCAACTTCGTATGTACCCTCTTCTGTGTATGTATGAGTTGGGTGTTGATCAGTTGACTTGTTCCCATCTCCAAATAGCCAGATATAGGAAACTGCATTTTCCGAAGTGTTGTTAAAGGTAACTGTCAATTCATCTGCGGTAAAGTCAAAAGATGCTTTAGGTGCAATTGACGGAGTTGTACTATCTTCCTCACCACAAGAAGTGAAAACTAGTCCCAATAAAGAGACAAAAATCAGAAAGTTTAATCTTTTTAAATTCATTATTGCTTAGTTTTAAATTAAAGAAATTATTGTGTTTTACGTGAATCCCAGTAAAGTCATTTTTTCTTTCAATCCGGGATAAAGTTTTAATGCGTTTTTATAATATATTTTTTCTAATACTTCTCTCGGCAGGTTGAGTCCTTTTACAGGATTCATTCCAAAGAACCCGCCTTCTACCATTTCATCTGTTTCGAGGATTCTGAAAGTACGATTATACCTCGCAATATTGTTAGATAATTGCGCATCACGAATAGTACTCACATCAGTACCATATAATATACGATCCGAGTATTCTATCAGAAAATCTCTTAAGTTGGAATGATCTACCATATGGAAATATTGAAATGTTGCTGCCAGATCCACATAGAAGTTTGGATATGTTGATAACATATATCTCAGATAGTCAATTTGAGCATCCTGACATATCAGCCACGCACAATGTGCAGCAATAACCACTAGATCAGGATGTCTTTGCAAGACATGCTCCAGACCTACAACCTGCCTCCAAAATTCAACCGGATCAGCTGCCCATTTCCCTCTGTTACCAAATGGTCCATTAGGATCGGCAATATGAAATGAAGCTCCCGGCAGACCGGCTTTCTCCATTGCTGCAAATACAGGTTCATGAGCAATATCATCAATATACCTGATACCTTCCTCTCCCTCTTTTAGTCTTCTTTCAGCAGGTCCATGCCATATTTTATATCCAACATAACCTTTTTTCAAACTGACATATATATCTTCAGGAGAATGTGTTAAACCTCTTTGTGGTTCAAAGTCATTAATTGCAGTAACTATTCTGCCATTGCTTGCATTAAATATTGAGTCTATAGCCTGTTCATCATCCAAATTGATCATCATTGCCAGATCAATTTCACTTTCTGAAAGCAACTTTTCTCTAAATTTCAGAAAACTCTCAATGCTCTGGTAATCGTTTCCAATATGTGAATGAACATCAATTCTTGGAATATCAGGGTATTTTGTTACATACTGAGAATAACCAAAAAGTGGAAAAATGCTTAAGCAAACAAGAAGTATAAGATTTCTCATAATCGAATTGTTATTAAATAATTGTCTATTTATCTTAAAGCATTAAATTCCTTGGTGTCAGTAAAGAAAAGAGGGAGGTTTTAATTCCCTCTTTTTTCATAGACAGTTAGAATTAATACTATCTCTCATTTGGTAAAACGCCTGGGTTAATAAGCATTTCATCTCCTGATATCTGGTGTGGAATACGTGGATCGTCAGGTTGAATAACTTCCCATGGGTGAGTTCCACCATAACGACGGTCCATAGGTTTTTTATTTCTAAATAGATCTTTCCAGCGGAATCCTTCATAAGCTAGTTCAAGACGACGCTCATCAAGCACTACATCCAGAACTGAATTATATCCACGAGCGGTCATGTTTGACTGTGTCATAAGCTGATCGCCTGAAAGTCCTGCACGCATGCGTATTGCATTAACATCAGCTAAAGCAGCATCAGGATTATTTAATTTCGCATAGGCTTCAGCACGATTAAGTATAACTTCTGCCCAACGAATCATAGGGTAAGAGCATAACATAGGATTGCCATCCTGATATGACAGTTTAGTATTAAATATCTTCCTGTAACTCATACGATTATTTGTAGCAGGATTTACAGTCACATAAATCTTTTGATTATTGTGCATGAAGTAATATTTGGGATAGGTATTTACTATCTCCTCCTGAATATAGATTTTCGTATTAGTGTTTGAGAAGAAGTCATCATCAATGGGTTCATCCATTTTATCACTAAATATGATAAATTTACCATTCTCATCCTCATCCAGGTAGCGGTATTGTAAACCATAATACCAGCTGGCAGGGTTAGGTACAGGCCAGTTAGCCATCCATTTTGGAGCTTCTCCCTTATAAAGTACTGATGAAGGCAGAGGTTGGTACAGATGGAAATGATTCCAGCGAATATCATCTTCTGCATACCGTGTCATTAACTCATAGAATGGATCCGATGGGTAAATCTCACCCCATCCTGTACCACTTTCAGGGTCTGTAAGATACATTGATGCTACAGAACTTGTACCGGGACTCTCATTAGAGAGATATCCAATTACCCATAGAGATTCTTCTGAAGTTTGTGTTCTTGTAAAGTATGTTGCAAGATCAGGATCCAAAACATCCTGAGCTGATCTTCCGGCCAACATTTCATTTACAATATCAACAACCTCCTGATTTCTCTCCATGTTCAGATAAAGTCTTGACAGTAAACCCTGTGCTGAACCTTTCCAGGCAAAACTGGCATTTGTAGATCTGCGGTAACCATCCATAAGCTGGATAGCTTTCTTAAGGTCGCTCTCAATTTGTGCATACACTTCACCAATAGTAGCTCTGGTGATCTCTTCATCAGGTGATGTATTTTCAGTACGAAGTACTACAGCCGGATTATTTGCTCCGTGAGTATAAGGGCGTGCATAAATATCACAAAGATTCAGATATACCAGGGCACGAAGGAAGTAGTTCTCTCCAAGTATGTGGTCGTTGTATGCTGAGGTTCCTTCGGTTGCCACACCGATATTGGTATTTAAAATATTCAGTATAGAGTAAGATGCATACCAAAAGTAACGTGTAGTCTCTTCGGTTTGAGAATCTGTATATTCATAAGATTTCATGAAAGGGTCAGATGTAACACCGGCAATAAAAACATTATCACCTCTGAATTCATTCATCTGAAACCAATTTCTGGCATAAACACTTCTACTTGTAGAACCACCTGTTAAACCAGGACGGTTTTGTCTGAACCATCTATATGCACCAATGGTTGTTAATTCAATACCTGCAGGATCAGATGCAAGCTGAGCTGAGGTCATCGAATCCTGAGGGACCAAATCCATATCAACACAGGAATTCAGCGAAAAAACTGATATTACTGCTACTAATATTATTAATATTTTGTTCATAATATAAATCGTTATTTTTTATGTATTAAAACTTTAATTCAACACCAAGTGAAAAAGTACGGTTAACAGGATAAATCCAGTTTACACTTCCGGCTACACTATTAATACCACTTGATGACAAATTGGTTTCAGGGTCTGTTCCTGAGAATTTACTAAATGTCAACAGGTTGTCACCTGAGAAGAATAAACGTGCACTCTGTACACCTATTTCATTCAATACATTACCTGAGAAATTATATCCGAAATTCACATTACGCAAACGTAAAAAGCTTCCATCTTCAAGAAAGCGTGAAGAAGCACCTGCCGAATTCTTATTTCCTCCATAAACTGGTCTTGGGTGAGTAGCAATATCACCAGGTTTTTCCCATCTGCTCCAACCTAAACCATTATCAAGAGAAATCTGATTGTATTGAGCCTGACGTCCATCATTATCCATTGAGCTTCGAGTGCCGTTATAGATGGTGTTACCATATATGAAGAATATATTTGCTCCAAGAGAGAATCCTTTATAGGATACAGTATTCTGAAGACCACCTGAGAACTTTGGATTTGGAGATGATCCTAACCAATCAACTTTAGCTTTTGCATAATCATTGGTAACTCCACCATCTTCAGCAGTCCATAGCGGATCACCTGTTTCTGGATCAACACCACGCCACTCTTGCATGTACCAGCCATAAAGTTCTTTACCTTCTTCCATTCTCTGACGAGCAGCATCTGCCGACCCAACCATAATTGGTTTGCCAGGCTGTCCGGGCTCATCACTTGGAAGTTTCTCAACAGTATTTTTGTTGAATCCAATATTGAAAGATGTTGTCCATCTCCAGTCTTTCTTATTTATATTTACTGTGCTTAATTCAATTTCAATACCTTTATTGCTTACTTCACCAACATTACGTGTATAGCTGTAGAAACCAGTACTTGGAGCAACAGGTGCAGCAAATAGAAGATCCTTGTTAAGGTTTTTATAAACATCAACAGTTAAATCTAACCATTTGAAAAACTTCATGTCAATACCTGCAGTAGCCATGATTGCGGACTCCCACCCCAAATTAGGATTGGCAAGTCGTGATGGTTGTGCACCCGGTATACCAAGATAAGTTACATTTGAGAATGTGTATGCATCAAGATAGGTAAAGTTACCAATGTTGGAGTTACCTGTTAAACCATAACTACCACGTAACTTCAGGTATGTAAGTATATTATTACCTTTAAGGAAATCTTCATTTGAAGCTAACCAGCCTGCACTTGCTGCCGGGAAATAACCAACACGTTTTCCAGGAGCAAATTTGCTGCTCGCGTCTGCTCTGTAAGAAACAGAAGCCAGATATTTGTCTTTGTATGAATAGTTCATCTGTGCAAATGCTGACCAACCTGCACTTGGTGTGGAATACCCACCTGTGGCACGCATGGTATTTGCAGCACCTGCTGATACAAGCTCAATACCAACCGGCTGATTCTGTGAATAAGCACCAAAACTGTAACTACCGGGTGATTGACCAAATTCATAACCAGCAACACCTCCAATATGGTGAGCACCAAAACTGTGATTAACTCTCAGAAGTGTGGTATTTCCATATCCACCAAGTGGGAAAGTTGCTGAATCTTCTACATAGCTACCATCCTGTATACCGTTGTGGGTCTGACTTGCATCACGAGAGTCATAAAACTCCTTCTCCCAGCTTTGTGATCTGCCAAGACGAAGAGTATTACTTGCAGTTAACCAAGGAAGGATTTGCCAGTTGAGAACAAGGTCAAGATTCATACCTGTACCACCGCTTCTGTTATAGTTATACTGATAACCATGCCATGGGTTCTGGCGGTTTGCGTAGTACCAAGTCTGTTCTGCCGGAGGAGTTGCTGCAATATTCACAGGATTGCCATTTTCATCGAATGGATTATCCCATGGAATACCGCGATAAGCCATTTCACTAAAAGTGTAAGACCACAGGTTCTCGCTTTTGTTTTCACGCATATTCATTCTTACACTCATGTCAACAGTAGGAGCAAGCTGCAGGTCGAAGTTCATTCTAATGTTATTTCTTCTGTAGTGAGTTCCAGGCATAGTACCTTTCTGGTTAAAGTGATTCAGACTCACCATATAAGAAGTATTGGTAGTACCACCTCTTACTGATGCATGATATTCCTGTGCATTACCTTTCTTGAATGTACTGTTTAACCAGTCAAAGTTTCTTTCTCTCAAAGATTCCGGATAGTTTGCCTCAAAGTTAGGAATTCCCCATGAAGCCCAAAGATCATACAACTCAGCTCCATCCATTGGGCTAAATCTACCGAAAAGTGCTTCTGTAGTAGCAACATTAGCCCTTACAGTAACTTCAGCTTTCTGATTCTTTCGTCCCTGCTTTGTTGTTATAACTATAACCCCATTTGCACCATCAGCACCATATATAGCAGTAGAGCCAACGTCCTTCAAAACACTTACTGTTTCAACATCGTTAGGATCATAGGTTCCACCCGGAATACCGTCAACAACAATTAGCGGACTCTGTCCTGCTGTAATCGTACCTACCCCGCGAATTCGCATTTGAGCAGACGAACCCGGTTGTCCCGTAGAGTTGGTAATCATTAGACCGGCTACTTTACCTTGCAGCATAGATCCAAGGTCATGTGTAACATTATCTGTGATTTCACTACTCTCTAAGGTAACTACTGAACTTGTCAGCTGGCTTCTTCTAATGGTATTATAACCAACCACAACAAGTTCATCCATTAAGGTTGCCTCTTCCATCAAAACAATATTAATAGTAGTTCTGCCACCAACAACTTCCTCCAATGTTGTAAAACCTACATAAGAGAAAACCAATGTAGCATTCTCAGGAACGTTAGCAAGAGTATAATTTCCATCGAAATCAGTAACAGTTCCTGTTGACATGCCTTTAATTGCCACGGTAACACCAATCAAAGGTTCTCCTTGTGAATCAGTAACATTACCGTTTACCATACGTTGCTGCATAACCTCATTTACAAGGTTATCTGCTGCAACAACATTTGAAAATACAGATGTGATCAGTAACATTAGTATTACAGGCATCACATAGAATAAATGCTTTTGCAAAGCTTTTCTAAAACAGTCGTTCATAGTAATTCTTCATTTAATTGTTTATTATTCATACGTACTATCATTTATAATTTTATAAATAGTTTTCTTCTGTTAGAGATAGGTATCACCTGCCCGGGTAACTTTTCATTTTTGAAGCTCCTGGGTAAAAAGCAGTATAACACTCACTTAATCAGTGCTATATAGCGTAATTTATGTTTCTATTTTTAATATACTTCTATAAGGTAGTCTTTCTTAAATGCAGGTTTAATAATTGGATTAGAACCATTCACAGTATAAGTTCTTTGTTCATCATTAGCATATTCTACTACGGTATATTCTCTATCTTTTTCAAGACCTCTCAACTCAATTTCTCCATCCCACTCATCTGCATAAAATGCATAATACATTTTATCATCTTTTTTAACAACATGAGCTTCAGGTTTAAAGTAGCCTATATCATAAAGTCCACCCATATAAGTTCCGGTTGATAACATTTTCTCATCATATAATGAGAACCATTTCTTCCATATCACCTCTTTTTCTGGTGTCAACAGGTAGTCTTCTTTAACATTTGGGTTGTTCTTTGGATAGGTAAACTTTGTTCCAAGTACAGCACCAATACCGAAAGATGATGCAAAATCATCACCATTATCACTCAGCTCAACATGATCTCCGAAATAGGCAGTCTTTGGAATGATTGCTCTGTAAACCAAACCTTTGCTTCTAATCTGCCAGCTGCTTGTTGGGTCTGAAGACACAACCTGATTTGCATAAGGCATATTATAGAATGACATACAAGTACCACAAGGGCAGTTTTGAATTACTGCATTGGGTTTTATTGCCAACGCATCCTCATAAATCAACTTAAAGAAGTTAGGTAACTCTCTTACAGCCAATTCAGGGTCATGCGGGTGATTTGCCTGGCTATAATCGGGATTAACAGCATTTAGATGCTGGCCATCTAGTTTAAGTCCATCAAAATCATATTCCTTTATAAACCTGTTAACAAGTTTCCTTGTTTCATTAATTGTAGCCTCAGCAACAGGAGACATATAATAACTGTTCCACCAGGAAATATTGTATGGTTTACCATCTTTTGATAGCATCACTATTTCAGGGTGCTCTTCAAGAATTTTGGTTCCGGGATCAGCAGCAAGAGGTGCCCACCAAAGCTGCACTTTCAAGCCATCCTTTTTCATTTCTTTAACAAGATCAATCATCTCCTGATCTCCACCCGGGAATCTTTTAGGATCAAGATCCCAGTCGCCCTCGGCAATCTGAAAACCATCATCAACAGTTGCCCATTTAATTCCAAGCTCCTTCACTTTAGGCAAAGTGCCAAGAACCTCTTCAAAAGTAGCAGTGCGCTCATATCCCCATGAACACCACATAGATTCAAACGCATCAGGTTCCGATTCAGGCATTACAATCCCTGATTTCTGCATATATTCAGAAAATCTTCTCAATGGCAGAAAACAGTCTCCTTCGTACATTTGTACAAAACCCTCAATTGAAGAGATAGTTTCACCGGGCATTAGTGTTACATACTCATCCTCTTCATATGTTTTTGTCATTGAAATAATTGCATTGCCTGTTTCATTTCTATTATCAACCGGCAGCGATACAAGTTCAGGGTGCAGGGATACATGACCAATTGCAATACCCAGATCAGATCTCCAAAGAGCAGTAACCGGTATTCCACCTCCATAGTCGGAATTATTCATTCCCATAAAGTTACGCTGATAGAAATTTTCTACAACAGGTAATATCCAATCCCTTCGGCGAGATGTAGATTCGCCCTGAAACGACCAGTATGTGGGTGTATCACCTCCTCCTATAACCTCATATCTGTTGTTTTTGATCTCTTTTACAACTACAGGCGTATCTCCATCATTCACAAATGACACCTTTGTTATAAGCATATTAGGGAAATCTTCATATTTTGTAACCGACAGAATCTTTGTAAGTTTTCCTTCGGTATTTTTTCCCTGATACAGATAGTTTTCACCCTGACCTTTTTCATCGTTGATTTTTCTTTTCGATGATTTGATCAGCGTAAACTCTTTAATCTCTTCATCATTCCCTGTGATCAGTGCTTCAGTATAGCCAAAATCCACCAGTTGATTGGTTGATTCGTTCCAGGTTAACCGTGTCTGCATATCCTCACTGATTTCGAAAACCATATTCCCGTTTTCTACCATTGTAGGGGCATTTGAGCAGGAACATACAAGCAAGGCAGAGAGACCGGCTAGAAATATGTTTCTTACGAATTTCATAAATTGATAGTTTTTATTGATTTATATATTTATTAAAAATCACATCACTCTTGCCAGTGCTGCTTATTATAATATCAGACTCTTTTTGAATCTGTCAGCAGCTATCTTTTTCACAGCTTCTGCCGAAGTGAAAGCTCCTGTACCTCCAGCAGCAGTAGTGTTAACTGCCCCTGTAAGGTTTCCATTAACCTGAGCCTCTTCAACTGATGCTCCTTTGACAAATGCATGAATAAAACCAGCATTAAAACTGTCACCGGCCCCAATTGCATCAACTACATCGTTATTAAGAAAAGCATCTAGTTTTATATCTGCTTTACCTTTTTGGAGTAATATAGAACCATTCCTTCCACATTTCACTACACATACGTTTATATATGGTCTGATTTTTTCTATTCCCTCCTCTAATGTTTCAGATCCGGTAATAAACTTCAGTTCAGTTTCATTGGGCAGAAATACATTCAGGTATGGTAATACCTCTTTATAATCCATATCCCATTTCTCTTTTGGATCCCATTGTGGGTCAAAGGATGTAGTTACACTATTTTCACGAGCTGATTTAAGAATCTTAAGCAGATCTTTCTTTATACCTGACTGCAAAAACACAGATGAGAGATGAATATGTTTTGTGTTAGTAAAAACTGAATTATCAATATCATCATATGACATGTGATCCATTGCACCCTGATATGTCACATTTGCCCTATCTTCATTGTAATTCAGGCAGATAGTTGCACCCGATGCATACTTGGATGATTTTATCAGCATAGAGGTATCTACTCCCTTCTCTGTCAAACTAGCTTCAATAAGAGTACCGAACACATCTTTTCCTATCATGCCAACGAAACCTGTCTTAGATCCAAGGCATGCAACATTGGCTGCGAAAATAGCAGTTGAACTTCCTAGCGTCAGAAGCATATCCTCTGCAAAAATCTCTTTCCCTACAGTAGGTTCTCCCTGAATTCCGTTCAGTATTAAATCTACGTTAAGTTCTCCGATAGCTACTACATCATAATTTTTCATAACTGTCAAGCTTTTTTTTGTTTAATAAATGGTTACACCTTCAACAACACGTGCAATTTTTCCACTTGCCGATGGGCTATCAGGATCCAGTTTCAATTCAACATTTTTGAAAAGGCCCAGCAACTGACCAACAAGTACATATAAAATTACATCAAATTTTGTATTCTCGTATGTTTCAGGCACCATCTCCAGGTCATATTTCACTTCTGTTTGCTCTATTTTTCTTTCTGCTACGTAAATCTGACCTGCAGGTTTAATTTGTTGATTAATTTGTACAACCAGATCTATTTCATATTTAAGTGTCTTTTCATCATCTGCAAAAAGGTATATAATCAAAGTCTTTTCATTTAAAGCTGCTTTTGGTCCATGTCTGAAACCCAGGAACGAATCAAAAAGACATATTACTTTCCCATCGGTAAGTTCCTGAAGTTTAAGATGACACTCCTCAGCTATTCCTTTCTTTTCACCTGAGCCAAGAAAAACAGCTCTTTCAAAATCTATTGCAGCAATCTTTTGTATATCCTCAGAATACCTATTTAACATATATTCGGCCTTCTTACTTAATTTATCAACTCCGGCTCTGTTTTCTTCAACATTATTTAGATCAAATACCAACATTGCCATAAGAAGCATAGAAGAGAAACTGCTGGTCATAGCCAAACCCTTATCATTAGTTGCATCCGGAAGAATTAACGAAAGCACGTTGCTTTTAGGCTCTCTTTTTGCCAAAGCGCCCTCAGCATTACATGTAATGAATATGTGAGATATATTGTCACCGCAAATAGAGTCAGCAATATCAACAGCAGCTATACTTTCCGGACTGTTACCCGATCTAGCCAAAGAGACAAGAATATATTTTTTATTTTTAAGAAAAATAGTATCAGCGTGAGTAGTCAAATCGGTAGTAGCAACAGATTTATAGTTAGTAATACCATAACCTGCCATCAAATACTGTAAAATATTCCCTACGTAAGATGAAGTCCCTGCTCCCGTAAAAACTACAGTCACATCATTATTATAGTAGTTAGATAAAAAGTTTGATATTTCTTCTTTTCTTTCCGATATAATACTGTATGTTTGTCTCCACATCTCCGGCTGATGAAATATTTCACGGTATGTGTTACTATTTACAAATCCCATATTTACTTAATTTTTTTATTCTAAATGTTTAACTTTGTTACAAACATAACACAATCGAAACATCCGAAACTTTAATAATATATGTTTTATAACATGTTTTACATCACTTAAATACTATTATGTTCATTTTCATGCTTTTAACTTATTCATGGAAGAAGCTTTTCCGTTTCGAAACATTTCGAAATAAACTTTTGAATAAAATACCCTTTCGCTACATTTCGTTTATTCAATTAAAACACTACATTTGTAAGTGTAAAAAGTCATATTATGGAAAATTTCTCAACAAACGAAAGAAGAGCAGATATAATTCAATTAATTAACCAGCACAATCGCGTTACGGTTGAAGAACTTTGTAAAAGATACTCGCTATCTGAGGTAACAATCCGAAAGGATCTGGAAGTGCTTAAAAAACGCAATTTACTTTTCAGAGTACGTGGTGGTGCAATAAAAATACCAACTGCCAATATAGATGGAAATGACGTACACATTGAATCCAAAAGGCTTTTCCATCACAAACAAAAGAAAGCAATTGGCAAAATGGCTGCCACTCTTATAAACGAAAACGAGACAATAATAATAGACTCCGGCACTACAACCATGGAGATAGCCAAGAATCTACACAGGTTTCAAAAGTTGACAATAGTAACAAACGCTATAGATATAGCATTAGAGGTTTCGAAATATAATCGTTTTGATGTGATATTGCTTGGTGGATATCTCCGCGGATCCTCTTTATCCACTGTGGGGCCTCTTGCAGAGTCTGTTTTGAAAGTTATTTATTGTGATAAACTATTTCTGGGTGTTGACAGCTTCAATATTGAAGAGGGTATTTCTACACCTAATATAGAAGAAGCCAATATCAATCAAACTATGATAACAATGGCAAAAGAAACAATTGCCGTATTCGACTCCTCTAAATTCAACAAAAGAAGTTTCGCATTTATTTCTAAAGTTACAGACTTGAAAGCTGTAGTTACCGATGAAGATACACCCTCTCATTTAGTAGCAGATTTAAGAAATAAAAAAATTGAAGTCTATCTTACGCCTTACGACAGATAAAAAAACACATATCGAAACATTTCGAAACTACTGACGAAAGTGTTTTTTTACGCTTTTTTGGATATTCTCTATTATTATATATAAAAAAGTGCAAATGTAAACATTTTTACACTTTTTGTCCGTAACATCAGTCGTACTTAATATGAACTTTGGCCGTATCAAGTCTATATCCACTTCATATCCTCCTCATACTTTCTTCTTATCAACATCATAATTTATTGAGGATGCCTAAGACTTGGTATTTTTCAAATAAACATATATACTTTAGTAAGTATCATCTGCTGAAAATAATTAACTAAAGCTTTATTTGTATTAGGTTTAATAAATAATATACTTAATTTTACAGTCTGTTATATATCTATGAATTGGTATAAGGATATAAAAATTTCAATGCATTGTTTAATTAATTCTATAAACGTTTGTTCATATTTATAAAACATTAGTACTTAAAGGAGTTTTTATAGATCTTATTGATCCAATCTTACCTATATTTAAGGAAAAAGTTATCATCCCGAGAACAGGCGCTGCTTTACAATCTAAAGCAGGATGGTGATTTTGTTGAAATTAGATGGTCAATATTAAAAATATAATTATGAAAAAATATCTGGTACTTTTATTAATAGGTTTGATTTTATCGTTGCACAGCTTTTCTAAAGATTTTGAAAATTTGCATAGAGCTTTGGATATCACCAATAATACAATTTGGAAGTACACAAGTTATGAAGAATGGAAAAACAACAGGACAATAAACCCTCGTCCAAAATACAACATTTATACAGGTGAAACGGTGGGCAATAGCTACAACTGCTACGAATACACAAATATTATAGAGATGTTGATGACCGCAATGAAGAGTCTGCAAAAGGTTAAAGATATTCCTGGTGCTGATCCGGAATACCAGAAACTTTTTGATCATTACGAACAGCTTGTTTGGGATGCTTCTACAATTAACCTTGATTATTATAAAGGGTACGCAATAGTTACTTCTTCAACTCAGTCTGAGGTCAGATGGGAAAATATTATTGGTGTTCACAGACAGGAAAAGATTGATCCACAAAACCATAATGTAAGTGGACGTCTGAATGTGTATGATGATCAGATGTGGCTCATCAGATGTTTCCTTGAAATATATTCTATACTCGAAAAAGAAGCAGTGAGTCTTTCCGGGGATGCATTAGCTACAAATAAAGAGCGTAGAAAATGGTATCTTGATTATTCTGAATATCTTACAGCCTACTGTCTGGATGGTTGGGATCAAAGTAAGAAACCAAACGGTGAAGAATGGGGAGGAATTACCTGGGGACCTGGTTATACCAGCAAACATACATGTTCTAACAGTCCGCTTATTTCTCCATTGGTCTGGTTATCTGAAATATACAGTGAATCGCCGGATAAAATTGACTTTCTTGTTAGAGGTGATTATAATACTAACAGGGTTACTTCTGAATCAATGCTAAAGAGTGACTATTATATGATGTATGCTGAGAAGATATATGACTTCGTTAACAACACTTTTTTACGTGAAGACAATGTTTATGGTGATATGATTGGTTGCAAAACTACAGTTCCTGATTCAGGACCAAATAAAGGTTTAAGAACAACTATCTCAAATGGCAATCTTGACAGAACAGCATACTCTTACAACTCAGGCTCTACACTATCCGGAGTTGCAGATTTATATAGAGTTTCTGATGATCCAGAGAAAAAGAAAAAATACTACGAAGATTTAGTTGCATTAGCTGATGCATCTTTTAAATTTTTCACTGATTCGCAAATTAAAGATGACTATTACTCTTTTCCTCAAAACAAAACAGGTAAAGCGGAATTTGATGCCTGCCTGCTTCGTGCATGGGTAGAAATATATACCAACTCTATATATGATACATCTTACTATATAGACGCTTTCTCAAAGACTCTTAACTTTGCATATGACAACTATTATAAGGATGGATTTTTGCCAATGGATCATCTTGTAGGGTGGAAACCAAATATGATTGCAGAAGACAACTATGATAACAGGGATGATGTGAGGGTATCAGGACTTAGAACATTCAGCTATTCAGCACAGTTTTCGTGGATTTCTTTGGCTGATTATTCAAACATAAATAACTAACACTTTTTATGTTAATTTATTCAATTTAGAGATAAATTAATTACTTTTACTGGTGTTAAGTTATTTATTGACATTCAATCATTTTACATGTAAATTTGAAACAAATACTAAAAAGCTAATATCATACTACATGAAACGTCGCGCATTTTTAAAAACTACAGCAATTGGAACAGGTATGATTGCAATGGGAAGTCGCTCTGATATCTTCTCAATGCCGGGATTAACGCCTGCTAATCAAACTATAGGCAATAAACTTCCCCTATGGAGAGGATTTAATATTTTAGATTTTTTCACTGTTGACCGATATATCTCTGATAAAGAAAAATTCTTAGCTACTGAACAGGATTTTAAGTGGATGGCTGACTGGGGATTCGACTTTGTACGCATTCCTATTGCATATCCATGTTATCTTAATTATGATCCCGCAATAGGAAGAAATATCTATCCTGAAGAGACGGTTGATTTCAGAGAGGAGGCTATTGAGGCAATTGAAAAGGTTGTTTATGCTGCCAATAAGTATAATTTGCATGTAAGCCTGAATTTGCACCGTGCACCCGGTTTTTGCATAAATGCACATTTCCATGAACCATTTAACTTATGGTTAGATAATGAAGCACAGCAGGCATTTTATCAGCATTGGGATATGTGGGCTAAGCGATTCAAGAACATCTCGCCAAAACTGTTGAGTTTTGACTTGGTGAATGAACCCTGTTTTAAGGAGGATATGAATGATCAGTTTTCTCCTTCAACACCAATACCGGGTGAAATTTATCGAAAAATTGCCAAAGGATGTCTGGAAGTAATTCACAAGTATAATGCTGACAGATTGGTAATTGCTGATGGTAATCATGGTGGCAATCTTGTAATTCCTGAACTTATGGATCTCCCTATTGGACAGAGCTGCAGGGGCTATTTTCCTCATTATGTATCCCACTATCGCGCCAGTTGGGTATGGAAGAATCCGGATGATGCACCCAGGCCTGTATGGCCAGGTGTTATAAATGGTAAGAAGTTTAACAGACAGGTACTAGAAGAATTTTATCAACCATGGATAGATCTGGTTAACCAAGGCGTAGGAGTTCATTGTGGTGAGTGCGGCTGTTATAAAGAAACACCTCATGATATTTTTCTTGCCTGGTTTGGGGATCAGCTAGATATTCTTACTTCGCATAATATTGGTTGGGGTTTATGGAACTTCAGAGGTAGTTTTGGACTATTGGATTCAGAAAGAAAAGATGTAGACTATGAAGATTGGTATGGACATAAACTGGATAGAAAACTATTAAATATCCTTCAGCAGCATTGACAATTAAATCAAATAATACAAAAAGAATAGTTGCTAATGAAATAAAATATTCTAATGTCATCTAAAAACATATCCAGAAGAGAATTTGCAAAAGCTTTTTCGCTGAGCATTGGAAGTCTGCTATTTTTCAACCAATGCAAATTTTCTTATGAACCTCAATACAGGTTTTTTTCCGAGGAAGAGGCTACGCTTACAGATGCAATTGTAGAACAAATTATACCTACAGATGAATGGCTAGGTGCTAAGGATGCGGGAGTGACTAATTTCATTGATAAACAACTGGTTGGTCCTTTTTCAAGATTTAAAACGGATTACAGATCGGGGTTGAATTCCATTATTGTTACCTGTCAAAACATTTATGGGAAAAAGTTTGAGGAGTTGTCATGGTGTGAACAGACTGAATTCTTAAAAGAGATGGAAAGAGGGACTTTCAGTGATATTGAGAGTAAAAATACTGGAAACAATGATAACTTCTGGAATGACAATGAAAGGGTTTGGAAAAAAGGTGCTGACAGGTCATTTTTTGAGTTGATTAGAAGTCATACCATGGCAGGGTATTATGGAAGTCCAAGACACGGAGGCAACTATATGTATGTGAGTTACAGGATGATTGGTTTAGATATTCCTACTATACAAGGCAGAAATAAACACAACTTATCATGACACGATAAGCGAGTCCTATTCGAAATAATTAAAGACTAATAGTGTTAATCGTATGAAAAACAGTCACGTAAATGCTGTGGTAGTCGGAGCTGGTGCCGGTGGTGGTGTTGTAGCTAAAGAGCTTAGTGTTGCGGGCTTGACGGTAGTCTTGTTCGAAAGAGGTGGTTGGGCCTCTTTTGATGATCACGATCATGATGAGATTTTTTCACAGCGCACTACTTTGCTTGGAAATGCATATGGACCTGATAATGATCGGAACAGAAGAGTAAGGGTACTACCAGATGGAAAAGAGATCATTGTATTACCTAATGACTGGAGATATGAAAATAATGCGGCATGTGTTGGTTCAGGGACTGTAAGCTATGGCGCCATGGCATGGAGATTTATGTCCGAAGACTTTAGAATGAAATCTACTTACGGACATGTAGAGGGCTCCTCTATAGATGACTGGCCTATTTCTTATGAAGACCTTGAACCATGTTACGAAAAAGCTGAGTGGGAAATTGGTGTTGCAGGTGATGATAGTTTAAATCCGTTCGCTCCTCCCAGAAAAAAGCCACAACCTATGCCACCCTTCGAGCATAATAAAGAGGCAAAAATATTAGAGGCGGCTGCACGAAGATTAGGGTATCATCCTTTCCCTATTCCAATGTTAAGAAATTCAATTCCTTTTGGCGGACGCCCGCAGTGCTACAGAATACGGTCTTGCGTTGGCTTTGCCTGTCCAGTTAATGCTAAAAACGGCACACATAACACAGTTATACCGATTGCACTTAAGACTAAGAATTGTGAACTTAGAACTCATTGCATGGTTAGTGAGATTCTTGTTGACAATAATGGAAAAGTAACCGGAGTTAGTTACTTTGATGAGAAAAAAAGGAAGCAAACTCAGACAGCTGATATTGTAGTTGTTTCTTCTTCTGCTACAGAAACAGCCAGACTGTTGCTTAACTCCAAATCTAAATTTTTTCCAGCAGGAATTGGAAACGAACATGACTGGGTGGGTAGAAACCTGCAAGGGCATGCTTATGCGGGAGCGTATGGTCTGTTTGAAGAGGATATTTATGATGATCGAGGACCTGGGGCATCATTAGCAATATGTGATTTCAATCACTATAACCCCGGGATTATTGGTGGTGGAGTATTGTGCAACGAGTTTAACCGACTCCCATATCTTTTTAGCGGAATAAGACCTCCCAATTCACCTTCATGGGGTAAAGAGCATAAAGAGTTTCAGAAAGTCAATTTCAAGCGGGTCGGACAGGTTGTAGGTCCTTATCAGGAAATACCATCTTTCGAATCAAGAGTTGATGTCTCACCTGATGTGAAAGATTTTTGGGGAATTCCTGTATGTAAAATTTCAGGCAACATGAGCGTTAAAGATGATGAGGGAACAGCATTTATGGCAGAGAAAGCCGAAAAGTGGCTGTTGGAAGCCGGAGCATCAGTTGTATGGAAAACAGGTGTCACAAACGGTCCGCGCCCTGCTTCGGGAGGACAGCATCAGGCCGGCACTTGCAGAATGGGGAATGATCCAAAGACATCGGTTTGCGATAAATATGGCAGAGTTCACAACGTTCCTAATGTTTTTGTTGCTGATGGCAGCTTACATGTCACAAACGGAGGCTTTAATCCCGTTTTGACTATTATGGCTTTAGGTTATCGGATAGGAGGCTATATCGCATCCGAATGGAATAAGGGAAATCGATTTAAATGAAAATACTCAAGATCTCCAAAACATGAAAACATCAAAAAAGTTGGTGAAAGCACTCAAGATCTCGATAATATGAAAACATCAAAAAAGCTAACAAATACTCTCAAGATTTTCATAATTATTTTAATTGTTGGCTTTCTTGCAATAAGTCCCTTCTATGCCTACTGGAATTCGGCGCCTGCAGAACAAACCTGTGCTGCCTGTCATGAAATATCGAGTTCTGTACACATTTTCGCTAATTCGGCTCATCGTGAGTTATCATGCAAAGAGTGTCACGGTACTGCATTGAGTAACGGGGTACACAGTCTGAAAGAGAAATCAATGATGCTTGTAAATCATCTACGTGGAGTTGATACTGAAAATATAATAATGGGAGAATCACAAATTCTGGAGGTAATGAACAATTGTAAGAGTTGCCACTCTTCAGAATATGCGAAATGGGAGGCTGGAGGACACTCTGCGACTTATGAATATATTTTCTTGGACAGCATACATAATAGCAGTGAACAATTAAATTATGATTGTTTAAGGTGTCATGGTATGTATTTCGAGGGAACCGTAGCTGACCTGGTAGAACCGATTTCCATGGATGGTCCATGGCAATTGGTTAATGCAAACAGAAATGATCTCCCTACTATTCCATGTATGGCATGCCATATGATTCATACAGATGGGGATCTGACAAGCTCCATTCTAACAGAAAATTACTACTGGGACTCTTTAAGAACAATTCCGTTACATAGCCCCGGACTCAGTTTTTATGTTCGCTCTGAAAAAGAGAATTACACTGTAGATTTACTGCCCGCATATAATATATATGATGATTCTTTGATGGTGGTTGTTTCTGACGATCCGATAATGCACAACTGCATTCAGTGCCATGCACCTAATTCAAGACATGAAGCAGGTACCGGAGATGATCGTACCCCACGAGGAGTACATGAAGGACTGAGCTGCACTGTATGTCACGAACTACATAGTAATAATGCTCAAAATAGTTGTATTAAATGTCATCCGGCAATTTCTAACTGCCAGATAGATGTTACACAGATGAATACAACTTATAAATACAAAGATAGTCCTAACAATATTCATTTTGTCTCCTGTAATGATTGCCATGAAAATGGCAGGGGAGTTAAGTAATTGTTTAAATCACACTAATTCATACAAAGACACATAATACTTAGATGCACTACCTAATTATTAATACAGAATTTAAATAATACAACCATGAATAAAAGAGATTTTCTAAAATCAGCTGCTGTAATAGCAGGAGCAACAACTGTAAGACCACTGTTTTCATCTGGAATTAAAGGTAATTCAGCTGTATCAGGAGTAAAAATAACATCTGCAAACTTAGATAGGCAAACGACTGATAAAGTAACACTGAAAAAGAGTCTTGGACTTGGTATGATCTCTGAGGATTTATCTCTCTCTGACAAATTCAAACTTGCAAAGGATCTGGGTTTTGATGGTGTGGAGCTGAATAGTCCTGTCAATTTCTCATTGGAAGAAATAAAGAGGGCTAAAGAAAACTCTGGAATTGAAACTCCTACTGTGGTAAACAAAGATCATTGGAATGTACCTCTTTCTGATCCGGATCCGGAGGTAAGGAAAAAGTGTATTGCCTCGGTTGCCAAATCTCTGGAAGAGATTAAAGATCTTGGTGGAGATACAGTATTGGTTGTACCTGGGGTTGTTAATGAAAAGGTTTCTTATGAAGATGCTTATATCACATCTCAGAACTCTATACGTGAATTGATTCCATATGCTGAGAAAACGGGTATGCAGATTGGTCTGGAAAACGTTTGGAATAACTTTCTGATCAGTCCGGTTGAAGCTAAGAGATTCATAGATGAGATTAATCATCCTCATGTAGGATGGTATTTTGATATCGGAAATGTATTGCGCTATGGCTGGCCTGAACACTGGATTAAGACACTGAACAGGCGTATCATGAAGCTTCATATTAAAGAGTTCAGTCGTGAGCTGATGAACACTGCGGGACTAAGGGAGGGATTTAATGTTGATCTTCTTAAAGGTGATAATAACTGGCCTGTGGTAATGAAAGCAGTCAGTGAAATTAAACACCAGGGAGGTTGGCTTACTGCTGAGGTTCCAGGAGGTGACAGAATTCATTTAAAGAAAATTTCAGAACAGATGGATGAGATTATTTCTTATCTTTAAAGTCTGTTATGTTGAGGTTCCCCAATAACCTAGTGTGTAATTTATTAATCAACAGGAGCTCCTTCAAATAATTTGAGCTCCTGTATTTAAATTTATAAGAAATGAAAACAAAATTATCGTTTTTTGCATTGTTTTCCGCTATTGTAATGCTATGTTCGTGCAACAGTAAAGCAAGTGAAGTAAATAAAACAGTAAGTAACGACTGGAAACTATCTATGCAGTCTTATACTTTTAATCTTTTTACTGTTCCAGAAGCGTTGGATAAGACTGCTGAACTTGGACTAAATTATATTGAGATTTATCCTGGTCAAAAGATGGGACCCGAATTCAATGACGCTATCTTCGGTTACAATCTCACATTGGATCAACAAGCTCAATTGAAAAAGTTAGCTGCATCTAAGGATATAAAGATTGTCTCTTCGGGAGTATGGACTGCAAAACGCGATGAATGGGCTCAGGTATTTTCTTTTGCTGGTAATATGGGAATGGAGTTTATCAGTGCTGAACCGGATCCTGAAGACTGGAATTTGGTTGAGGGTCTTGCAAAAGAGTACAATATAAAAGTTGCTGTTCATAATCATCCTAATGAGAACTCCTATTGGAATCCTGAAATTTTACTTGATTATATTGGTGAAAGAAGCACACTTATTGGATCTAGTGCTGATGTTGGTCATTATAAAAGAATGAATGTTGATCCAACTCTTGCTTTGAGAAAGCTGGATGGAAGATTGATCTCTATGCATTTTAAGGATATTGCTGCTCCAGATTCAGATGGAAATTATGAAGATGTGGTTTGGGGAACAGGTATACTTGGAGTTAAAGATATGTTACAAGAGCTGGATCGACAAAACTTCAAAGGTTATTTTACGATTGAATATGAAGCAAATTGGGAGAATAACCTTCCTCAGATTAAGGAGTCAATAGAATATTTCAAAAAAACTGTTCAAACGATCAAATAAATTAATATAAATACAGAATCGTTAAAACGCAAGCAGGGAAATTATCTCTGCTTGCATTTTTTTAATAAAACTGTAGTCATATATCTCTAATTTTATCTATTTTTGGTAAATTGATTCTTATTTTGAAATAAATATAAAGTAATACTGTGACATAAATTAGATTATCGTTCACCTCTGATTTTACCATATTTCTCAGACTTACTGACTTAGGTCAAAACCTCAAATGGCTGTGAAAGTGAAAACTTGATATAAAATAACTCAATTAAACATTTTATAATTTGGTATATGAAAAAGACAGACAGTAAAAGTGAAATCAGCAGAAGACAGTTTTTAAACTACTCTGCGTTAGGTCTGGCAGGCCTTACAATTCTTCCAAGTTGGACTATTGGTGGTGTTAAAGTTGCACCAAGCGATCGTGTTGTTCTCGGGTTTATTGGGTTAGGTCGTCAAGCTCTTAGTGATTTTAGAGGTTTTGCAGGAGCACCAGGAGTGCAGGTGGCTGCCTGTTGTGATGTTGACAGCATTAAAATTGCACGATTCCAAAATAGAGTGGCAGAGTGGCAAAGATCTCTTAATGTTGCTGAAAGATGTGATGGTTATGAGTTCTATGAAGACCTTCTTGAACGTAAGGATATTGATGCAGTGGCAATTGTAACTCCTGACCATTGGCATGCATTGATGACCATCGATGCTTGTAATGCAGGTAAAGATGTTTATGTTCAGAAACCTTTAGCATATACAATAACAGAAGGTTTTGAAATGGTTAAAGCTGTTCGCAATAATAGAAGAGTTTTACAAGTTGGAAGTCAACAGCGTTCTAGTCGTGAATTTCAAAAAGCAATTGAATTAGTACAATCAGGAGCAATTGGTCATATTGAAAAAATATATGCAAGAGTTGGTGCCCCTCCAACACCACTGGATCTTCCAGAAGAACCAGTACCGGCAAATTTGAATTGGAACCAGTGGATGGGACCGCTTAATGATCCTAATATTCATTACCATCCTGATCTTTGTCCTCCAATCTCACTGGATCCTGTTCAGAATGAGAAATTATGGGGAGCATGGAGATGGTATCGAGAAACTGGTAATGGTTATACTGCTGACTGGGGAGCTCATATGTTTGATATTGCACAAGCAGCCATCGGTATGGACGGCTCCGGACCTGTTGAATATATACCACAAGGGTATAATGGAACAAAATATGCAACTATGAAGTATGCAAATGGAATCGTCATGACAGAACAACCCTATCTGGAGGATAACGAATCTGCACAGGGAATAAAATTCTGGGGAACAAATGGTTGGATTGAAGTAGCACGTGGTTATTTAGCTTGCTCAGATCCTTCTAAAGTTCCTTCCGAATTGGCTGGAAACAGACCTTTAACACCTGAACAGATGAGGGAAAGAATGGCTCAGGCTCAATCAGCTGCACAGCAATCCAGACAAGCTGAAAGGAACAGATCAAGCAACGCTTTATCTTTCGAAATAAGTTCACCCCATATGCAGAATTTCATCGACTGTGTTCGCTCAAGAAAGAATCCAATTGCTCCGGTTGAAGTTGGTTGTAGTACAAATACACTTTGCTGTTTAGCTAATATGGCTTTAGAACTTGGCAGACCAATCAAATGGAATCCGGCTACCCTCAGCTTTGACGATGATAAAGAAGCTGAATCTCACAGACTTTATTATTACAAATACCGTCGTCCTTATTCTTTATATTAATTAATAAATAAAATTCACATGGAAAATAGAAGAGATTTTTTAAAGAAGGCATCTTTATTTACAGTTGCAGGAATGTTTGCAGGTAAATCAAGCTTTGCAAACATTTCAAAATTGAGTAACGTATCAGCTGTTACTAACAAAAAGATTGGTTTACAGATATACTCTTTAGGCAGAGAACTCTATCAGGATGTTCCTGGTGGTTTAAAAAAGATCGCTCAAATGGGATATTCAACTCTTGAACTAGCCGGTTACAATAATGGTAAGATTGGTAACATAGAAATGAGCGAATTCCGCAAAATGTCAGATGATGCCGGTCTTAAAATTATCAGTTCTCACTTGAATCCTCCAGTTCGTGAATACACTAAAGACAATAAAGGAGAAATTTCAGAATTCTGGAAGAAGGCTGCTGATGATCATGCAAAAATTGGAGTAAAATATATTGTACAGCCGGGACAACCATCTACTCGAAGCTCGGAAGAGGTTTCAATTGTCTGTGAAGTTTTCAATGAAGCAGGTAAAATAGCAAAAGAGAACGGTCTGATTTTCGGTTATCATAATCACGAAATGGAGTTTGCCCGAGTAGTGCCGGGAGGTAAAGAGATGGTTTTCGGTCGCAGATTTTTTGGAAGAGCGCCTGAAGGTATGGAAGTTATATATGACGCTTTCTTAAGGCAAACAGATCCTGAACTTGTTATATTTGAGTTAGATGTTTATTGGACGGTGATGGGTCAAAGTGATCCTGTAGAATATATGCAGAAATATCCTGATCGTATAAAATTACTCCATATTAAAGATAAGGAAGTTTTAGGAGAATCAGGAATGATGAATTTCGAAAAGATATTCGAACAGGCTTATAAAAACGGTATAGAAGACTACTTCGTTGAACTGGAGGGTATTTCTAAAGGCACACAGTTTGAAGGAGTAAAAGGTTGCGCAGACTACCTGATAAAAGTTCCTTTTGTTAAGTAGTTATATTTTATTTAATATTAAAAATAAAGTTTATATAATGATAGAGGGAGAGTCTCCCTCTATCATTTAAATAATTGTCAAATTAAAATCATGAGATCAATCAAATTATTATTTATCAATTTACTATCCATAATTATTGGATTATCAACAATTACTTCAATATTTGCACAGGGAAACTACACCTCACTGAAAGGGAAAAAAATTCTTTTTGTATATGGTGGTTGGGACGGACACGAACCTGTTGAAACTAAAGACATTTTTGTACCATGGCTTATCTCACAAGGTGCAGAAGTCAGATTGAGTGATAATCTTGATATTTATACTGATTTAAATGTGATGAATAATATTGATCTTATTATCCAAACATGGACAATGGGAGAAATTAGTGCTGAGCAGGAAAAAGGTCTTACTGATGCTGTAAAACGTGGAGTTGGACTTGCGGGATGGCATGGAGGAATAGGTGATTCTTTCAGAAACTCAACTGAATATCAGTTTATGGTAGGTGGTCAGTTTGTCTCTCATCCAGGTGGAGTAATTCCTTTCAATGTGAAAATTTGTAATAAAAATGATGAAATCACACGTGGATTAAAGGATTTTAAAATGACTTCTGAGCAATATTTCATGCATGTTGATCCAAATGTAAATATACTTGCCACTACAACATTTACAGGTGAACATGCACCTTGGATTAAGGGAGCTGTAATGCCTGTGGTTTGGAAAAAAATGTATGGCCAAGGTAAAGTATTTTACTCCTCACTTGGTCATGATGCCAATGATTTCACCATTTATGAAGTGTTGGAGATCATGAAAAGAGGAATTAATTGGGCAGCATCGAATTCTCCTATTTCAATGGAAATAAGTGGATGTAATGAAGCAAAACAACCTGTTGATTATGTAAACCCTTATTTGGGAAACATTAGCCACCTGTTAGTACCAACATTTCCTACTATCCATTTACCTCACAGTATGTTGCGTGTTTATCCTGAAAGAGGCGATTTCACTGGTGATGTATTGAATGGTCTTCCAATTGTTGTTACAAGTCACAGAGGTAGTTCAGCATTTAATCTTAGCCCTTTCTATACAGAAAGAGAAGAGTTAACACCAGTAATAAAATACAGTTACGATAACGAAAAAATCACTCCTTATAAATATCATGTATATCTTGATGAAGAAGATATAACAGTTGATTATACACTTTCACATCAATCAGCAATTTATAAGATTAACTTTGGTAATGAGGACAAAAATGGAAATTCAACAATTATAATAAATTCAAGAAATGGAGAGTTAAAATGGGACGGTTCGGCAATTTCAGGTTACCAGAATTTAGCTAATAATACAAAGGTGTACCTTTATCTGGTACCGGAATTATTACCTGTATCTGCTTCTGTTCTAACCGATGGAATCTTGAAAGAGGGGCATTCAGCTTTTGGTCGTAATGCATCTTTGGTATTAAAATGGCCAAAAGATTATAAAGAACTCACTTTTAGATATGGAATTTCTTTTATTGATGAAGATCAGGCGAGAAGAAATATGGAGCGTGAAGTTGCAGACAAATCATTTAATGAGATCGCTGAAACTAGTCGTAATATTTGGAATGATGAGCTAGGTAAAATTCAGGTAAGCGGTGGCACTGAAGATGATAGATTCCTTTTTTATACATCGCTATACAGAACTTACGAGAGACCTGTTTCAATTTCGGAAGATGGAAGATACTTTAGTGCTTTTGACGGAAAGGTTCATGATGATTTTGGGCGACCATTTTACACAGACGACTGGATATGGGATTCATACAGAGCCCATCACCCTCTTCGTATTCTGATTGATGCAAAAAGAGAAGAGGATATATTAAACTCATTTGTTCTAATGTCTGAACAAATGGAAAACTTATGGTTGCCAACTTTCCCTGAAATTACAGGTGATAGTCGTCGTATGAATTCAAATCATGGTGTAATCTCTATACTTGATGCTCATATTAAAGGATTAGGAAATTTTGATCTGAAAAAAGCATATATGGCAGGTAAAGGAGCTATAATGGATAAAACTCTGGCTCCATGGTCAGGTTCTCCTTCAGGTGAATTAGATAAGTTTTATCATGAGAAAGGATATATTCCTGCTTTGAGAGAAGGTGAGGAGGAGACTATTCCTGAAGTGCATAGTTTTGAGCGCAGACAACCGGTAGCTGTTACATTAGGCACTTCATACGATCAGTGGAGTCTTGCACAATTGGCAAAAAGTCTTGGATTGAAAAATGATTATGAGTATTTCATGAATGCATCATTTAATTACAGGAATCTGTTCAATAGTGAAACAGGTTTTTTTCACCCAAAAGATAAAGATGGCAAATTTATACAACCTTTCGATTATCGTTATGATGGTGGAATGGGTGCACGAGGTTTTTATGGAGAAAACAACGGATGGATTTATCGGTGGGATGTACCTCACAATATTCCTGATTTAATTGATCTCATGGGAGGGAAAAAGGTATTTGTTGATAATCTGGACAATATGTTCAGAGAACCGCTCGGTAAAAGTAAATATGATTTCTATAGTCAGCTACCTGACCACACAGGAAATGTAGGACAATTCTCAATGGCAAATGAACCATCTTTACATATTCCTTATTTATATAACTATGCCGGAGAGCCATGGAAAACACAGAAGAGAGTAAGAACTCTGATCAAACAGTGGTTCAGAAATGATCTTATGGGTATACCAGGAGATGAGGACGGAGGCGGTCTCTCTTCATTTGTAGTTTTCTCACAGATGGGCTTTTATCCTGTAACACCGGGAACTACTGAATATACTATTGGGAGTCCTTTCTTCGATCATGTGAAAATAAACCTAGGTAACGGTAATTTCTTTGAGATTGAAACAATAAATAATTCACCTGAGAATAAATACATTCAGTCAGCTACTTTAAACGGAAAACCGTTTAATAAAGTATTTATTGATCATTTCGATATTATGAAAGGTGGAAAAATCGTATTTGAAATGGGAAACAAGGCAAAAAGAGACTATTTTACAACCGATTAAATATAAATATTTAATATTGTTTGAACAGTTTTTAGATTTATACACATAATGATTTCATAAATTTGCGATCTGTAAAATAATAACACAATTATAAGTTTACAATGAACAATAAAATACACTATTCTTACAGTAATATTCAATTAACCTTTCTTGTAATACTAAGAGTTTTAATCGGGTGGTATTTCTTATATGAAGGGTTAGCAAAAGTTTTTACTCCCAATTGGACAGCTTTTGGTTATTTAATAGACTCGAAAGGAATTTTCTCACCTATTTTTACTGCAATTGCTGAAAACCCTGATATACTGGCGATTTCAGATTTTCTAAATATCTGGGGACTGGTTATTATTGGTCTTTTAATAATTCTTGGACTCTTTGAGAGAATAGGTTATATTGGTGCGGCAGCTCTTTTAGTCATGTACTATTTGGCTCACCCCCCTCTCATGAATGTTGAGTATTTATTTCCTACTGAAGGCTCATATTTATGGGTGGATAAAAATCTTATTTTGCTATTCACAGTTATAGTACTGTACCTACTCCCCACTGCTAAAGCAATTGGATTTGACAGATTAATTTTTAATAAGAAATAAGCAAATCACAAATAAAAATGTCTGAAAACAACATAAACAAAGAAATAAACAACGATCAAACCAGTCAGAAACCGGATAATGATCTTCAAAACAGACAGGAAAATCCCGAAAACACCAAACCTGTTTCACAAGGAAGGCGTGATGCTTTAAAAGCCCTGGCAACTGTACCCGTGTTGGGAGCAATGGCTTATGGTGTTTACAAGAAAAGGAAAAATGAACTTGTACACAGGTCTGCAGCAGATATGTTTCGTTTTCCTTCAGAAATACCTCAGTACGTACCATCAATAACTGATGGTCAAACTATCAGACTAGGTATAATTGGATCAGGTATCCGAGGAAAACAGTTAATGGAAGCATTGGGTTTTGCTACTCCTGAGAATGTTCAAAATCTTATTGAGCTAAACCTAAATGATTCAAAAAACACCAGATATAAGGATTTTCTTGAACAAGAGGATCTCAATATAAGAATTACTGCTATATGTGATATATTTGACTTTCATGCAGATGAAGCAATAGCTGCCGGTGCAAATATCCACAGAGAAGGTACAAATGGAAAATTTGGCGATAAACCTGTAAGATATAGAAATTATAAAGAGTTATTAGCATCAGATGATGTGGATGCGGTTGTAATCGCTTCACCCGACCACTGGCATGGACAAATGGCAATGGATGCTGTCAGAGCCGGGAAACATGTCTATCTTGAAAAACCAATGACATGGACTGTTCCTGAAACTTATGCACTACGCGATCTGGTAAGAAACAGCAATATAGTATTTCAACTGGGACATCAAAATCGTCAGATAGAGGCATATGAGAGAGCAAGAGAAATTATAGATAGAGGATTACTCGGACCAATTACTCTTGTTGAAACAGGAACTAACAGAAACGACCCTAACGGTGCATGGGTTTATGACATTAACCCCGAGGCTAATCCTGATACAATCGATTGGAAACAGTTTGATGGGGACCCTGACAGAATTAAAGAGTATATGGACTACATGACATCTGCAGGATTAGCAAAATATATTGGTCCTGATCCTCGAGATAAATTCAGTCTGGAAAGATTCTTCAGATGGCGTTGCTGGTGGGATTATAGTACAGGCTTAAGTGGTGACCTGTTAACTCATGAGTATGATGCAATGAATCAAATCCTTAAACTTGGAATTCCTGCTTCTGCATCTTCTTCAGGTGGCGTTTACTTCTTTAAAGATGGACGCACTGTTCCTGATGTATTGCATACAACTTTTGAGTATCCTGATAAAAATATGACTATGCTATATTCTGCTACATTGGCAAGTCAGTTTAAACGTAGTAGAAAAATAATGGGACATGATGCTACAATGGAAGTTGGAAGCTCTCTTACTGTAACAATAGACCCTAAATCTGAAATTTACAGAGAAAGAATCGATAATGGTATGATTCAGGCAGGAGAACCTTTCTATCATTATGTTCCGGGTAAGAATATCGATGCAGTAACTTCTGCAACTGAATTATATTTTGCAGAGAGAGGACTGCTATACTCATATGTAGGTGGAAGACGTTATAATACAACTCACCTTCATCTTCGTGAATGGCTTGAATGTATCAGAACAGGAAAACAACCTTCATGTGATATTGAACAGGGATTCCAGGAAGCAATCACAGCTCACATGGGAACAAGAGCTTATCTAGAAGGTCGCACTATGTATTGGGATGCTGAAAAAGAAGAGATAACTAGAGGGTGATAAATTTTAATAGAACTTACATTCATATTTTTTATGAAATGGGGGATACTTATCCCCCATTTTTTTTATCTTTACGAAATGAATATAAACAGATTAAAGGTTTCAATTCTATAGGTTAAGCGATATTGTAAAACCAATTTTTACTGTACCAATAACACAAAATTTAATCAATCAAATATAATATCTCAATGAATCAAAACAGTAATGTTTCAAGAAGAAACTTTTTAAAAAGTTCAGCAACAATTGGCACTATAGGTGCAGTAGGAGCAGTAGGTGGAATCCCTCTGTTAAGTTCATGTTCATCTGAGGAGAGAAAGAAGAAAGGTGAGGAACTCAAATTGCCTCAACTTCTTGATCAGGCTCCTGATGGACCGGTATTAAAAGCCGGGCTTGTTGGTTGCGGTGGTAGAGGAACCGGTGCAGCAATAGATTTTCTAAATTCTGGCCCCAATCTTCAGATTGTAGCACTTGGAGATGTTTTTCAGGATAAGATAGATGCTTGCAGAGATCTATTAAAAAAGGAGAAAAATGTTGAAATCCCTGATGAAAATTGCTTTGTTGGATTCGATAGTTATGAGAAAGTTCTCGACTCAGGAATTGATGTAGTACTTCTATGTACCCCACCCCATTTCCGTCCTGCACATGTTGAAGCAGCTGTAAATGCAAGAAAACACATTTTCATGGAAAAACCAGTAGCGGTTGACCCCACAGGTGTACGAAGAGTTATTGCAGCCGTAAAAAGAGCTCAATCACTTAAACTTAATATAATCAGTGGTACTATCCGGCGCTCACAAAAAGATTACATGGAAACTCGCAGAAGAGTATTAAATGGAGAAATAGGAGATATTACCGGTGCTCATATAATTAGAAATGGTGGAGCTCTATGGTTCAGAAGCAGAAGACCTGAATGGTCAGATATGGAGTATATGTTAAGAAACTGGGTGAATTTTTGCTGGCTGTCAGGAGATCATATCACTGAACAGTTTATTCATGAAATTGATGTTATGAACTGGTATCTTGGTAAGTATCCAATAAAAGCTTCTGGTTGGGGTGGAAGACAGAGAAGGGTTACTGGTGATCAATATGATTTCTTCAGCATTGAATATCTTTATGATAACGGAATGAGAACTCACTGCGCAGCAAGACAGATAGATGGATGCTCAAATGGTAAGGTAGAACAGATAAATTGCACAAATGGATATGCTGATGCTTCCGGAAAACTATATGATTTGAATGGAAATATTATTTGGGAATACCCAAATACTGAAAATAATTCAAATCCAGAGTGGAGTGTTACAAACCCATTTGTACAAGAACACATCAATTTAGTTTCTGCAATAAGAACAGGAAACACAATTAATGATGGTGAAGATCAAGCCTACTCAACATTAGTTACTATCATGGGTAGAGTTGCTGCCTATACAGGTAAAGATGTGACATGGGACGAAATATTAAATGCAGATATATATCTTGGTCCAAGAACATATACAATGGGTACTGTTGAAGGTATCGTTGAAGCACCACCATTAGCAGGTGTTCAGCATAGTGAATAAACTAAAATCTAAGGCAGATACTTAATTATCTGCCTTTTTTTCAAGATCATATTATATTAATTTATTTGTATACATTGAAAAATAGATGTTTATTTGCTATTGATGTAGTAAACTAATGAGCGTAATTTTTTTATATCCATAGGATGACCTCATTGAATCAAAACTGGAAAAACTTTCTAGAAAAAGGTGATGAGTTCTCTTTTTCAATAATCTATAATAAGTATGTAGAGGAACTATATGCCTATGGAATAAGTTTAGGTTTTCAAAAAGAAAATTGCAAGGATGCAATACAAGACGTATTCATCAAAATCTTTTTAGATAGAAACAATATATCGAAAATTGAGAATAAATCAGGTTATATCTTCAGATCTTATAAAAATAGATTGATTGACCTGAAAAAAAAGAATAATAACAAAGACAACATTGATTCAGTTGAGGATAAATTTACCATAGAAGTGACTATCCTTGACAATCTGATAGAAACTGAGATAGCTAATATAGTAAAGGAAAAAATTAAAAAGCTACTGGAAAGTATTACCCCAAATCAACGTGAAGTTGTTTACCTTAAATATGTTGTAGGACTTCAACATAGTGAGATTGCAGAAATTTTAGGAATCCATGAAGAATCTGCACGAAAGCTTCTTTATAGAGCAATGGAGAAATTAAGAAATAAAATCTCTAATGATGAGCTCTATCTTATAGCAATATATTTTATGCTCTTACGCTTTATAATTTAACTTTAGAAATTTAAAGTTAAATTTTTTAATTCATATCGAAATTATGTCCACATAAACGAAAGTAAATCGTTATTATTATAAATGGTTTACTGTGGAAAATAACAAAGAATTTATACGTAATGTAGATTGGCTCTTACAGAATGATGAGTTCATCAAATGGAGGCTTTTTAATTCTAAAGAACTAGAAGATTATTGGAAAGAGTTCATTGAGGATAAACCCTATATGGAAAATGCTCTGGAAGAGGCTATATTACAATTCAATAAAATTAAAATAAATTATTATCAAATTTCTGATCTTGAAAAAAAACAGATTTTCAGTAATATAAGTAATAAAATCAAGCAATTTAAATTAAGGCGGTTAATACTTAAAGTTAGTTATACAGCTGCTGTTATTCTAATTGGTTTTATCTCCATATTTATTGTACGTGAGTATAATCATACTGAAAAACAAAAAAATCAAATATCATCAAATATGATTGTTGGCCAATCATTACCTGAGGAAGAAGCATATATCCTATCTGATGGAATTAAGTTTAAATTAAAAGATAAATCACATGTAGGACTAATAAATAATGGTACTGCTATAATTACTAATAGTGACAACTCCACTAAGATGTTAGCTCTCTCTACAGTAGCAATGAACAGGTTAGTTGTACCATATGGAAAAAGAGCCAATTTAACACTTTCAGACGGTACAGTTATATGGTTAAATTCAGGCACCCAACTTGACTTCCCATCTGAGTTTTTAGACAATACTCGAGAAATATTTGTAAATGGAGAAGTTTTTATCGAAGTGAAAAAAGATCTGAACATGCCTTTTATTGTTCACGCAGGTGATATAAATGTTACAGTAACCGGAACATCTTTCAACCTTTCTGCATATTTAGATGACAATATGAAATCTGTTGTATTAGTAAATGGTAAAGTACAAATTGAAACAAAAAATAATTACAAAACAGAACTTTTGCCTAATGAGAAAATTGAAATCAATAATAATTCGATAAAAAAAGAGATTGTTGAAATTTCGGAATATATAAGCTGGAAAGATGGATTACTCGAGTTATACAGTACCCCTATGTCAGAAATTCTGAAAAAAATAGGAAGGTATTATAACGTTCAATTCGAAAAAAGTGAATTAATAACACTTAACAATGAAACTTTTACTGGTAAACTATTCCTTTCTAACAGTTTAGATAGTGTCATGACCTCTATCTCAACTCTTTCTTCGACTGAATATCTAAGAGATGGAAATAATATATATATAAGTAAAAAGAAAATGCCTATGAAATAACAATTTACATTCAGAAGAAAATCGGACAATGCTGCCACATCGCCCGATTTATAAGAAATTAATTTACTAACCGACCTAAATCAGGTAAACTAAATTCATTACAAATGTATGGAAGATATTTATTATTTTAGACTAATTGCTTATAAAGATTATAAGCAAATCGAAAAGATCATGAAATTGACGACACTGCTTTTACTTATTAGCATTTTTAGCCTGACAGCAGAAAATGTTCATTCACAGCAAAAAGAGATTTCTATTAAGTTCAGAAATGAAACTATCATTAATGCAATTTCTAAAATTGAAAAGGCAAGTGATTATGTATTTTTAATCACGGATGAAGTTAAGTCGGAGCTTAATAATACTACTTCATTAGATGTATCTAAAAAGAGTATTAACAATATACTTGATATTCTGCTTAGAGACACAAATCTTAAATATAACGTAGTTGAAAGACAAGTAACCCTTTACAAATCTCAGGAAAGTGTAGGAAAAGAAGTGTCAGATAAGAATCTTAATGAAATTGTTCAGCAAAAGAAGCAGATCAGAGGAAGAGTTGCTGATAATCAGAACGTTCCAATTATTGGAGCTAATATAATAGAAGAAGGTACCACAAATGGAACAGTTACTGATATTGATGGTAATTTTTTATTAGAAGTTGAAAATGATGCCCAAATTCACATTTCGTATATTGGATATCATGCACAGTTGATCAGTACTTCTGATAAAACGACCTTCGAAATAACTCTTATTGAGGACACACAATCTTTAGACGAGCTTGTTGTTGTAGGCTATGGACTGCAAAAGAAAAAGTTAATAACCGGAGCAACCTCACAGATTAACTCTGATCAAATTACCAAGCAAAGCCCTGTTTCTATAGTTGATGCTCTTAGATCAAGCACTACTGGTATGCAAATTGTAAAAACTTCAGGTGAACCAGGATCTGCATTTAGGATAAATATTCGTGGTTTAGGGACTACTGGAGATGCTACCCCACTATTTATAGTTGATGGTGTTCCTGTTAGTAATATTAACTATCTGAACCCTTCAGAAATTGAATCTATTGATATACTTAAAGATGCTGCATCATCCTCTATTTATGGTTCAAGAGCTGCAAATGGTGTTGTACTAGTAACAACAAAAACCGGCAATTACAATACAAAACCAACAATTTCGTATAATGGACACTATGGAGTGCAGAATCTTTATAAAAAATTGCCTACATTAAATGCACAGGAGTATGCAATATTAATGAATGAAGCCAGACTTAATGATGGACTGGAACCTTATGATTATGCATCTTTGGTGCCTAACTGGGATGAGATAGAAAGTGGCAGAAGCAAAGGCACAGATTGGTTTGGCGAAATTATGGTCAAAAATGCGCCATTACAGAATCACACTTTAAGTATTAATGGTGGAACAAATAGTTCAAGGTATACTATGGGATTCTCTTACACTTCTCAGGATGGAATTCTTGGCAAACCAGTTGCTTCCGAATATGATAGGTATAATTTTAGATTAAATAGTGAACATATTATCTTAGAAAACAAAGACTATTCAATATTAACTATCGGAGAAAATCTATCATACAGCTATATAAATCGTGCAGGTATTGCAACTGGAGGAATGTATACCAACTCAATTCGTAATACTTTATCAACTTCACCATTTATGCCGGTTTATGATGAAAATAATGAGTATCAATTTGCAATTCCCTGGGATATCAGAGTTCCAAATCCAGTAGCAATAATGGTTTATACTCATGGAAATAATACATCAATTGATCATAAAGTTCTGGGTAATATTTATATAAATCTTCAACCTATTAAAGATCTAACATTAAGAAGTTCTTTTGGATATGACTTCTCAAATTATACATATCGCAGCTACACACCTAAATATAATCTTAGCGAAAGGCATTTCAGGGATTATAGCAGCACAAGTCATAATATGTATAAAGTTTTAGGAATGACAAACGAAAATACTATTAATTATCAAATACAATTAGGTGATTTAAGACACTCACTTGATATTCTTGGCGGAAATACTATTCAAATTAATAATATTGGCGAAACAATTTATGGAACTAATATCAATAGTATTTTTAATGATCTTGATCATGCCTATTTAGATAATTCTAAAGTTATTGATCCTGCAAGAACTGTATTGGGAAGTTATCCATGGAATGACAACAGGTTATTATCATTTTTTGGAAGAGTAAATTATGATTTCGATGAAAAATATCTTTTAACACTTGTTTTAAGAGCAGATGGATCTTCAAAATTTGCAAAGAATAAGAGATGGGGCTATTTCCCATCAATTGCTACAGGCTGGGTAATCTCTGAAGAGTCCTTTTGGGAAGATATCAAGAATAATATCAACTTTTTAAAATTCAGGGCAAGTTGGGGACAGAATGGGAATCAAAATATATCTCCATTCCAGTATCTATCTACAATTAGTTTGAGTGGCGCAGATTATTATGGAATAAATAAAAATGAAAGAATAGTTGGAGCTTACCCAAATATATTACCAAATCCTGATGTTACTTGGGAAACTTCTGAACAGCTGAATATCGGTTTTGACTCAAATCTGTTTAACAACAGATTAGCACTCAATTTCGATTGGTATAATAAAATAACTCGTGATTGGCTTGTAGCTGCCCCAACTCTAGCTAGTTTCGGTACTGGAGCACCTTATATCAACGGCGGTGATGTTCAAAATAAAGGATTTGAGATTTCAGCAAATTGGAATAATAACATTAATGAGCTTAATTACTCTGTTGGTCTAAATTTATCTCATAATAAAAATAAGGTTACAAGAATTGACAATTATGAAAAAATTATCCATGGACTCCCAAATGTTCTGGCAGATTTGACAAGTGAAATATTCAGAGCTGAAGAAGGATTTCCAATAGGTTATTTTTGGGGATACAAAACAGATGGAATATTCCAAAATAAATCAGAAGTGAACGCTTATGTAAACTCAAAAGGTGAGTTGATTCAGCCAGATGCAACACCTGGAGATGTTCGCTTTATCAATACAAATGATGATAATGTTATTGATGATAAAGATAAAGTCATGATAGGTGATCCTAATCCTGATTTCACCTTTGGCTTATCTCTTGGAGCTGATTATAAGGGATTTGATTTTTCATTAGTAGCATCAGGCGTTGCCGGAAACCAGATAATTCAATCTTACAGGGATTTCGCTATTTTTCCAACACATAATTTTACAACTGATATTTTTGGTCGTTGGTATGGTGAAGGTACATCAAACAGACTTCCCAAATTATCAACCGCTTCATCTAAAAACTTTTCTAATATATCTGACCTTTATGTAGAAGATGGCGATTATTTAAGAATAAGTAGTATTTCAGTAGGTTATGACTTTAGCAAACTGATCAAAAAAGCCTATCTAAAAAGACTTCATCTCTACTTTACAATTCAGAATCTTGTCACCTTTACAAAATATTCCGGTATGGATCCCGAGATAGGATATAATGGAGGTGTGAGCTTTGGATCAGGAATAGACTTAGGATTTTATCCCAGTCCACGAACTGTATTGGTAGGATTAAATGTCACATTTTAAAAAGAGCATAATTATGAGAAAATATATAGTTTTATTATTTGGTCTATTTTTAATTGAAAGCTGCGCTGATTTTCTGGACACAGAACCTATTACTAGTAAGGTAAATACAAACTTTTACCAATCACCTCAAGATGTGAATCAAGCATTAATAGGTATATATTCTGTTTTAAACCCTGGAACTTCTCATATGCACAGTTTTTTTATATCTGAACTGCTTTCGGACGATAGATTTGCTGGAGGAGGTGGCGTTGATGCAGCTATACATGCAATATCAGAGTTTAAAAACTTCTCAAATGATATGTATCTATACCCTTGGCAACAAAATTATAGGGGAATATTCAGAGCAAATATGCTACTAGAATCTATAGAACAAGTTACTTCATGGGAGTCTGAAACTCAAAAAAACAGATACATTGGTGAGGCTCATTTTATGAGAGCTTACTATTTTTTTGATCTGGCCAGATTGTTTGGTACAGTTCCTTTAGTATTGGAAACTACTCCACAAAATCTTCCAAAGGCAACACCAGAAGAGTTGTTTGGGCAAATTGCAGCTGACTTATTAATTGCAATTGAAAAAATGCCTGATACTCCATATTCTTCAAATGATATTGGACGTGCTACAAAATGGGCTGCTCAAGGTATGTTGGCTAGAGTTTTTTTATATTATACAGGAGTCTATGGAAGAACAGAGATTCAACTACCTGAAAATGGCGCTTTAACAAAAACAGAAGTAATTAATAATGTTGATTATTGTATTGCCAATAGCGGTCATGAGTTGGTTGATGATTTTAGAAATCTTTGGCCCTATTCTTATGCTAGCAACTACGATTATGCTGTAGAAAATAATTTAACATGGATAGGTGAAGAAGGTGGAAATAAAGAAAACATGTTTTCAATTCGATTTGGATCTTTTGGTGGAAACAGTCGCAATACTATTGTATTGTTTTTTGGCGTGAGAATGCAAAATACAAATCCATTTGGCTATGGATGGGGCGCAGGTCCAATTAATCCTCAACTTTGGAACTCCTGGGAGGATTCAGACTTGAGAAAGAAAGCCTCAATTTGTGATGTTACAAATGAGGATATAGGATATGTTTCAAGCTCAGATCAATATCATGAATCATACTTATGGCAAAAAAAGTATATGCCTGTAAATATCTTTGTTGATGGTAAATTACAAAATATGTACACTTACCTATATGGTACACCTGCAAATAATATGGATTGCAATGCCCAGGAGATTGTTTTATTAAGATTTGCAGATGTATATTTAATGGGTGCAGAATTAGGTTCGGCTAAAGCACAGGAATATCTTGATATCGTAAGAAAAAGAGTTAACTTGCCAAGTGTACCTGCTACCATAGATAACATAAAAAATGAAAGAAGATTTGAATTAGCTTTTGAAGGAGTCAGGTTCTATGATTTAATGAGATGGGGAGAGCTTGAAAGTGCTTTTAATAGAGTAAAAAACATTCCTCTAGAAAATGAGGGAAAACCTGTCGAGTATAGTATAATATATCGCCCTGAGACAAAAGGTTTCTTACCAATACCTGAATCGCAGATACAACTGTCTGATGGCATTCTGGAGCAGAATGAAGGTTGGTAATATTAACTCACTTTTAAAATCAATAATTATGAAAAATATAATATATCTGTTTATTACAACAACATTATTGTTATTTTCATGCGATCCTATAGAGAACAGGGATACGTTGCCACCTTTAGAAAATCCTGATAAATTAGCCGAAGCGATAAACCTTAAAGTTGAAAGTACTTTCCCTGGTGGGAATATCATCGCTTTAGGTATAGATGAGGGTTTTCAAGTCCATTGGGATGCAGAAGGTATAAATTCTTTTAAAAATAAAGATACAATTCGTTTAAGAACAATCGGAGAAAAAACTATCATCTGTAATGTCTTGACAAAAGGAGGTATAGTCAGTATAAAGAGAACAATAAATGTAACTTCAGTTCCAAATCTGATTGAAGAACCTCTAGCTTTCCTTATTGACTATTTTGGAGATGGTAAAACTTGGGTTTATGCAACTGATTTTAGCAATGGAACTCTTCACTGGTTCCTTTCAGCACCGTATGCATGGGACGAAATATGGTGGCTGCCAATAGCTGATGGTGTTGTATCTGAAGATGGCTTTCAATCGGAATTATTCTTTGAAAAAATAGATGACAAATTATTTTTGACTGTAGTAAATTCTCCGGGTGATGAACCACAAGTCAGTGAGTTTTTATTTAATCCAGAAGAAATGACTTTAACAATAGTCGAAGATATATTCCCCGGAATGGACCATGCTTATAAAGACACTTTCCAGATTAAAATACTTAACGAGAATGAACTAGTACTATTTCAAGATGGTGCAGGAGCTGCAAAAAACACAGGGTGGACCTGGAGATTTAAAAGAAAAGGATATAAATATTTAAATTAAATTTAAAATCATAATGAAGATACAGAGTTTTTTAATACTAGTTTTATTAGTATTTAGTTCAACCTTAACCATGAGTGGACAGGTTAAAAGTGATAATGTGAACATTGAAAAAGATTTCTTCCCCTTCTCAGTGTGGTACAGTGGAGGAAAGGCGCGCGCACCAATGTTAAGTAAGATAACAGAATCATCTGAAGCAGAGTGGAGAAAAGATCTGCAACAGATAAAAGATCTGGGATTTAATACTGTAAGAACATGGGTTGAGTGGGCAACTTGTGAACCAGAACCTGGAAAATACAACTTTGAGAACCTGGAACTGCTTATGACACTCGCTGAAGAGGTCGGACTTAGAGTTTTTATTCAAGTATATGTTGACTCGGCTCCTGATTGGGTGGCTCACAACTTTCCGCATGCACTTTTTGAGGCTCAAAGTGGTGATATCGTTGTGCCACAATCAGCACCCGGTGCATGTATGGATAACAAAGAGGTTGAAGATGCTATTCTGAACTTTTATAAAGAGACAGCAAAGGTAGCCAATAAATACCCAAACCTGTTTGGATGGGACCTGTGGAGCGAGCCTCATATTATTAACTGGGCTTCACTGGATTATGTTCCAAACATCCAGTTCTGTTTTTGCGATGGTACTCAGAATAGGTTCAGGATATGGCTAAAGGAAAAATATCAGACTCTTGATAATTTAAACAAAGCATGGTATCGTAATTTTACTGACTGGAATCAGGTAGAAGCACCCAGATTCAGTACAATACTCAGCTATACAGACTTTGTTGACTGGAAGACCTTCATTTATGAAAAACTTGTTGGGGATATGCAGGCAAGGTATGATGCTATAAGAGAAATTGATCATACCAGTTTGATAACTGCACATGCTGTTGGTGCATCTCTTTTTCAGTCGCCACACGTTGGAGCAGGTGCAACGGATGATTTTCTGATGGCTCGACCATTGGATTATTATGGTGTTTCTATTTATCCAAAACATAACAGACCCGAAGGTGCATGGTCAACAACAACTCTACGTACGGTGATGGATTTTACAAGAAGTGCAAACCGCGAGAATGGAGGTTGGTTTGTTGGTGAATTACAAGGAGGACTTGGTACAATCTCATTGCTTATTAGTGATCCGGTAACTTCTAATGATCACTCAATATGGGCATGGTCAGCAATTGCAAAAGGAGCCAAAGGTGTAAATATTTATGCATACTATCCTATGTCAACAGGCTACGAGGCCGGTGGTTATGGGTTAATTAATCTAGATGGAACATTAACAGAACGCTCTGTTAATGCCGGTAAAATTGCTGATGTTGTAAACAAAAATCAGGAGCTTTTCCTGAAGGGTATACCGGTTAAAGCTAAAGTTGGGATCGTGTATAATCCATTAACTCAAATGGTAGGAGGAATGCAACGCAGAGATTACCCCGCTGCTATGAGTCAGTCGCTAATTGGATACTTTCAGTCGTTTGCTAATCATAACGTTCCTGTTGATTTCATCCATAGGGAGCATATCGAAAAAGGAGAGCTTTCACAATATAAACTCATAATTCTGCCCTACCCTATAATGTTCACTCAAGAGGCAGCAAAGGAACTAAGAGAGTTTGTAAGTAATGGTGGTTATATTCTTGCTGAAGCACGTTTTGGATGGAACGACGAACGTGGTTTTGCTTCAGAAATTATACCTGGCTTGGGTATGCATGATATTTTCGGAGCAAGAGAAGATGAAGTGAGAATGAGAGAAAATGTTACATTTACAATAAACGGCGATAATCATCCTGTACTTAAAGGATTTAAATCAGGCGATCTTTTAAATGGCTCTTTATATTCACAATCAGTAAAACTTCTTGAAAATAGTAATGCCAAAGTTTTAGCTACAACCTATGAAGGAGATCCTGCTATTATTAGCTCACAATATGGTAAAGGTGAAGCAATACTTGCCGGCACATATTTGGGTATGGCAAATTTTAGTGAAATAGTACCTAATAACGATAAATTCTTTTTAAACCTTTTGAACTGGGCTAAAATTAAACGTCCGTTTACCACATCAGAGGATGGCAGAAGCAGCAATCAAATTGAGGTAAGACTTCAAGACAGTGATAAAGGTTATTTACTTTTCCTAATTAACCATAGTGTTAACAATGAGACTATTGAAATAGATCTTAAAGTTGACTATGATGGTATTTTCACATTGAGGGATGTAATTAATGAAGAGAGTAAAAATATAAACAGTAGAGGCAACATCTTAAAGCTAAACTTATCAGTTAATAGCAGAAATGCCTCTGTTTTTGAAATTTATCGTAATGAGTGATAAAAAGATTATTTCTATTGATATAGGTGGAACTAAAATTTCCGGTGCAATATTTTCTATAGAAGGTAATATGAGCCACTTCACTAAATTATACTTGGATGGTCGGTATGGTGATGAGGCTGGTAAACTGGTTATTGAGTTATTAGACAAACTGATCAGCGATTCAGGAAAAGACATTAATAAAATACATGGTATAGGTATCTCAGTTCCAGGTATTATATATTCTGAAGATGGAACTGTATGGGCACCAAATATAGAGGGATGGGTCAAATATCCATTATTGAATACAATAAAAAGATATTTGAACAATAGCGATATCCAGGTTTGTATTGAGTCAGACAGAACCTGCTACTTGTGTGGAGAACTGTGGCAAGGTGCAGCAAAGGGGTCTGAAAATGTTGTATACATAGGGGTTGGCACCGGTATAGGCGCCGGTATTATGGTAGACAGCAAACTTCTTCACGGTTTTGGTGATATTGCAGGGTCTGTAGGCTGGATGGCTCTGCAGATACCATATAGTGAAGAATACGACAAATGCGGTTGCTTTGAATATTATGCCTCAGGCAATGGTATTTGCAATAGGGCAATAGAACTCATTAAGCAGAGTCTTGATTACCAAGGTTTCTTTTCTGATAAAGTTATTGAGGATATAACAACCAAAGATATTTTTGAAGCATATTACTTAAGTGACCCTATAGCTACAAAGGTGATAAACAAGGCAATACAATTGTGGGGAATGGCAAGTGCCAACATTGTAAGTTTACTTAATCCTGAGAAAATAATCTGGGGAGGAGGAGTGTTTGGTCCTGCGGTAAAATTGATCCCTGAGATTTATAAGGAGGCTTGCATGTGGGCTCAGCCAATCAGTATTAAGCAGGTAGAGTATCTCCCTTCAGGTTGTTCGGGTGAAGCAGGATTAAAAGGAGCAGCATATCTAGTATTAAAACATATTAAGCATGGAAAACAGATATAATAAAATCAAGGTATTTATCGCAGCATGTATCGGTATGTCGTTCTTCGGAATATCAATAATTGTTCTGGGATCGATTCTTCCAATATTATCCGATAAATTTGCTCTTAACACTGCTCAAACGACTTCTTTGGTAGCTTTTCTTCCGATTGGAATGTTGATAGGTTCGGTGATATTCGGACCAATTGTAGATCAGCGTGGATATAAGGGACTTTTGATTTTAAGCAGTTTACTGGTATTGGCTGGTTTAGAAGGGGTTGCTTTTCTTGATAGTGTATTTTTAGTTCAGATTAGTATTTTTCTTATTGGCTTTGGAGGAGGTATCCTTAATGGTGAGACTAACGCTCTAGTATCTGTAATCTATGAAGACACAAAAAGAAACTCAATGCTTAGCTTTTTAGGTGCTTTTTATGGACTTGGTGCTCTTGGAATTCCTGTTCTACTTAGTGCTTTTCTTAAAAACTATCCATTACATCAGATATTTACAGGTATTGGAGTTGTAATGTTTTTACTTATAATCTTCTGTGCTGTAATCAAATACCCTGAAGCCTCACAGAAACAGGGCTTCCCTATATCTGCAGGTTTCAGACTATTAAAGAGACAAGACTTGCTGCTGTTATCTTTCATACTTTTTTTTCAGAGTGGTATAGAGGGAGTGGTTAATAACTGGACTGTTTTCTACCTTACCGATTTTGGTTTTCTGGAGCATTCAAAAGCATTATTAACAATAACGGCGATGACGGCTAGTTTGACTGTAGCGCGACTCATACTTGTCTCTTTGCTTAAAAGATTTTCTCAGAACAGGATTCTTAATATAAGTATTTTAGTTGCTATTGCAGGAGTACTGTTAATGATTCAACCTGTCTATATAACTTCTCTGATTGGAATGATGCTTGTTGGATTTGGCATAGCATCCACATTCCCTATCGTACTAGGAATTATTGGAACAAAATACCCAACTATGTCGGGTACTGCATTCAGTATAGCATTGGTATTTGCCCTACTGGGAAATAATATATTAAACAGTGTTACCGGTATTTGGTTAGACAAAAGCGGTGCTTATGTTTATCCTTTAATTCTTGTGATATGCTTTTTAATAATACTTCTGATTTATAGTCGTGTTAAAAAGCCGAATCAAACTGTTGTGGTGCGATAATCCCGCACTATATCATAGATCTGTAAATAAATATTCATAAATAATAATATCTAATCAGTAACTATTTAAATTTAAAAAATTATGCTAGCAAAAGAGTGGTTAAAGAATGCATATGAGGTGATGAATAATATCGAAAACACCCAACTTGAGAATGTAAGAAAAGCAGCTGAGATTATGGCTGACTCGATTGAAGCAGGAAGATGGGTACACACTTTTGGCTGTGGACATGCAACTATCCCTGTAGAGGAAATGTACCCACGTATTGGTGGTTTTGTAGGTTTTCATCCGCTTGTTGAACTTCCGCTTACCTTTTTTACTCAGATTAAAGGCCAGATGGGAATTCATCAATTCCTATTTTTAGAAAGAGCCGAAGGTTATGGAATTGAAGTAATGAAAAATTATGATTTTGATTCTAAGGATTGTTTATGGCTGTTTTCTCATACCGGTATTAATGCAGTCAATATTGATGTTGCTTTGGAAGCAAAAAAATTAGGAATGAAAGTAATTGTTTTTGGATCGGCAGAACAGACTAAAGGTAAAAAATCCCGCCACTCCTGTGGAAAAAATCTGTTTGAACTTGCAGATGTTGTTGTTGATTCGTGTGTACCTCTGGAAGATGCTTCTGTACCACTTAAAAATCATTTTGATAAAGTGGGACCACTTTCTACGATGGGGTTCATAACGTTGGTATGGGTTACAGTGACGACTGTTGCTGAGATCCTGGCTGACAGAGGTGTAAAATTGTTTATACACCCTTCACATAATTTACCTGGGGATACAACTGCTCATGAACGCCTGGATAATGCGCTTTCTGAATATAAAAAGAGGGTGAAGGTTTTATAAAGACTATGACAGTTTTTATCTAAAACTTAATTCTCATAAAATAAACAGGTTAAATAAAACCTCTCCTATGCACTTTTTAGCAGGGAGAGGTTGTTTTACTTTAATAACACTTTAACTATTTTAAAAATAATCACTATTTTTGTAAAAATCAATACATAATAACAGACATATATATTAATACACAAACTATCTTATGACATCCAGAAGACAATTTTTAAAAACATTAGGCGGGGTTTCTCTCCTGACTATTGTTCCCCGACATGTATTGGGGAGAGGCATGATTGCCCCGAGTGACCAGCTCACAAAAGGGATAATTGGTGTTGGAGGAATGGGGCGCGGCCACATACCTTATGACAATACCAGAGTGGTAGCAATGTGTGATGTTGATAAAAATCATCTGTCACAAGCAGCAGCATTGGTTAAAGATAAAATCAATCTTTACCATGACTTCAGGGATCTGATCATTGACAAGAATGTTGATATTGTTCACATCGCAACACCTCCTCACTGGCATGGAATAATGTCAGTTGAAGCTGCGAAAGCAGGTAAGGATATTTTCTGCGAAAAACCGATGACTCGTACAATTGGTGAAGGCAAAAGAGTTAGGGAAGCGATTAAGCAACATGGAAATATCTTCAGACTTAACACTTGGTTCAGATTCAAAGATCAGTTCTACGGACTTGGAACACCTGTAAAACCTCTTAAAAAACTTGTTGATAGTGGTTTGCTGGGCTGGCCACTAAAAGTTACTATAAGTAAGCATACAGGTTTCGACTGGAAGTTCTATTGGGTAGGAAAAACAGATCTGGAACCGCAGCCAATCCCTGCAGAATTAGACTATGATATGTGGTTGGGACCAGCACCTTACAAGCCATACAATGTTCACCGTACTCATGGTACTTTCCGTGGATACTGGGATTATGATGGCGGTGGTCTTGGTGACATGGGTCAGCACTATATCGACCCTGTACAATACTTACTGGGAAAGGATAATACCAGTCCCGTTAAAGTTGAGGTTGATGCCCCACAGCAACACTTCGATGCAGTAGGAACATGGCGAAGTATTACTTATACTTACGAAGACGGATGTCAGATAGTTCTTTGGGGTGGTGATTATGGTGAACCTGACACTCCTTACATTGCAGGACCAAATGGTAATGTATACAGGAACTTCGTTTGTGATATTCCTGATTGGGAAAAGAAACTTGCTGAGTTCCCAGAACCAAAGGAACAAAACACTGATTTCATTGAATGTATACACAACAGGCAGAAGTTTGCACTAAATGAGATAAACGGACATCGTTCTGCAACAATAGTAAATATGGGTGCTGTTGCACTTCAGCTTAACAGAACGCTGGAATATGATCCAATTAAGGAATTGTTTGTAAACGATGAGGAAGCAAACAGATTTATAGATCAACCTATGCGTGCACCTTGGACTATTTAATTTTTTAATATTATGAAACATATAAAGATAATTTTAATAGGTATCTGTTTTTCTTTAGTGGCAGGATTGTATGCTCAAATGCCAAAGGGAAGAACAAATGCTACAATCGTTGCCGATGCTTTGGCACAACTACCTGCTGACACACAAGGCAAATTTAATCAGACAATTGCCGATCTGGTTTCAACCGGCGAAGAGGGTTTGACAGACCTGATAAACAGGCTGCATGCACCCGGAAAAGGTAGTAATGAAACTGTTGAATATGCTATTAGTGGCTGGACACATTACGTAGCTAAGGATGATGCACAGCGTACTGCTACTGCAGCTGCTTTCCGTAAAGCATTGAGTAATCCACTCGACAAAGATACTAAGGCTTATATAATACGTCAACTGCGTACAATAGGAGGTGATGAGGATGTTGAAACACTTAGTGGTTTTCTTAATGACGAATATCTTTCTGATCCTGCAGCTCAAGCTCTTGTCAGCATTGGGACAACGAAGGCTAATGCCGCTTTGCATAGCTCTCTCAACTCTTCTGCTTCTGAACTGATTAAGTTGAATATAATTAATGCTTTAGGACAAACAGGTTACAGTCCGGCTGAACCGGTTATTCTTAAAATGCTTAATGAGTCTGTATCTGAAAAAATGCAGCAAGTAGCTGTTACAGCATTGGGGAACCTTGGCACTAAAGAATCAATAAGAACACTGCGCAACCTGGCTGAAAAGAATGATTATGCTTATCAGAAAAACAATGCTGCTGAATCATATATCAATCTCCTGAGTAAATTGAACAGTGCAGAACCCAAAACTATTAAAAAGGAGGCTGAAAGATTGATCAAAACAGCTACAAAACTTAACAGACAGGATTTGAAGATAGCGGCTACAAGAATTCTCCTGAAACAACCTTCAGCTAATGTATCCAGTATACTTAAAAATGTCATTAAAGATGGTAACCTGGCATATCTTACAGGGATACTTTATACATATCCTTTCCATAATGATAGTAAATCAGTAGATCTGATACAGAAAGAGATTGCCTCAAACAGATCTCCACAAGTACAGACTGCACTTATTTCATGGTTAGGTGAAAATCCAACTACAAACAGTGTGTCACTCTTGAGAAATCATGTAAACTCGTCTGACAAAATGGTTCAGAAGGCTGCAACAATTGCGCTTGCTAAGATTGGCGGTGATGATGCACTAATTGCACTTGCCGGCCTACTAAAAAGTAGTGATGAAGAGTCGGTTACACTAGCAAAAAATGCTCTTTTAAGCTTTGATGGTGATATTGCTTATACTCTAGCATCTGTTTTCAATGACTCAAAAACTATTGGCAAGAAGGCTGTACTTGACCTGATCGCTAATCGTAAAATGGATGCTCAGTATAATTTGGTTTATAACCAGATGTTTATTGACGATAAAGAGGTGAAAGCAGCTGCAGCCAATGCATTGAAGGATGTTTCGACAGATAAAAATCTTAACGACCTGTTTACTCTTCTTGAGCAATCTGATTCTGAATATGTTCCAGCAATCCAGCAAGCAATAAATGCTGCACTTAAGAGTTTGCCATCAGATAAACAAATTGAACTGGTTACTGACATGATGAATAAATCCCCTAACAGACATCTGTATTATAGCGCAATGGCAGGAATTGGATCTACTGATGCAATCAGTCAAATTACTAATGCTTATAAAAATGAGAGCGGTTCTAACAAGGATGCTGCGTTTGATGCACTTTCAAAATTTGAATCATTTCATGTGATTTATCCTATGTTGGATATTGTTCGTTCAAGCAGTAATAATCAGGAGAAAGAGAAGTTTACAGATGCTATAATAAATGTGATTCGCAGATCTGATGAAACTGGAACTGTTAAATACCTCTATTTAAGAGAAGTGATGCAGTTTGCTCAAAATGACAGGCAGAAAAACACCATACTCAGGTTATTAGGAAATACCGGTCAGTATCAGGCTATGCTTTTTGCTGTTCCGTTTATGGATATTCCAGAACTTAAAGAATCTGCCGCAGTAACTGTTATGAATATTGGTATTTCTGACCCAGCATTTGCTGGTGAACTCACAACTGCTGCATTAAAAAAGGCTGCTGAAACTTTATCAAATCCTGATGCAGATTATCAACGTCAGTCAATCAACAAATTTCTTTCTGAAAACCCAACTGAGGGAGGTTTTGTTTCTCTATTTAATGGAAAAAATCTTGATGGATGGAAAGGACTGGTTGCTAATCCGATCGTGAGAGCTAAAATGAGTGCAAAAGAGCTTGCAGCAGCACAAGTTAAAGCTGATCAACAGATGGCTATGGACTGGAAAGTTGAAGATGGTATGATTATATTTGACGGTAAAGGTTATGATAACCTTTGTACCGAAAAACAATATGGTGATTTTGAAATGCTGGTCGACTGGAAACTATACCCTGGTGCTGAACCTGATGCAGGTATCTATCTTCGTGGAACCCCCCAGGTGCAGATGTGGGATACAGCCAGAGTTAATGTAGGAGCACAGGTTGGCTCAGGTGGACTGTATAACAATCAGGTTCACATGAGTAAACCGCTTAAGCTGGCTGACCAGAAAGTGGGAGAATGGAATAGTTTCATTATCAGAATGATTGGTGAAAGAGTATCTGTATGGCTTAACGGTGAACTGGTTACTGACAATGTCATATTGGAGAACTTCTGGGATAGAAAGCAACCTATTTTCCCGATTGAGCAGATCGAATTACAGGCTCATGGCAGTAAAGTTGCTTACAGGGATATTTATATTAAAGAGATACCACGTCCAGAACCATTTGTACTTTCAAAAGAAGAGGAATCTGAAGGGTTTAAAATTCTTTTTGATGGAACTAATCTGGATGAGTGGACAGGAAACAAAGTAGATTATACCGTAGAGAGTGGAAATATTGTTTTATATCCTACAACAACAGGATCAGGTGGCAATCTTTATACAAAAGATCAGTTTGACAATTTTGTCTTCCGATTTGAATTCATGCTTACTCCTGGAGCTAATAACGGACTAGGAATTCGTACACCTATGGAGGGTGATGCAGCATATGTAGGAATGGAACTTCAGATTCTCGATAATGATGCACCCATCTATGAGAATCTCGAAGAGTATCAGTTTCATGGCTCTGTTTATGGTGTGATTCCAGCAAAAAGAGGGGCTTTAAAACCATTAGGAGAATGGAACTATCAGGAGGTTATTGCTGATGGAGATAACATTAAGATTACTCTTAATGGAACAACAATTCTGGAGGGCAATATCCGCGAAGCTTCTAAGAATGGCACCTTGGATGGTCGCGATCACCCTGGGTTGCTAAACAAAACAGGTCATATAGGTTTCCTGGGTCATGGTTCGCCTGTAAAATTCAGAAATATAAGAATCAAGGAACTATAGAATTCAAACTTAATTTCTCATAATTTATAGTTTAACAGGAGGATGGCCAATGTGCTATTCTCCTGTTTTTTTTAATCAGTAATAATTTATTCTTTCGGATTTTGTTCAATCATGTCAAAATTGGATCCTATTGATTTTTGTTAAAATCATACTGTAACTTTTTACAGCACAAAGTAACCTGATTCTAACTTAGGTCTTACCATGGTCTTACCATCGCCTTATAATGTTCTTTAATAGAAAACTAAGATCAGACTAAACACTGAATTAAATTTAATATATATAAGAATCAGATATTACAGAACTACATTGTAAGTTTCATACCGCCCCATACTGCAATCAAACCCAGTGCAACACCTAATGAGGTGTATAATGTAAATAAGCCCCTTTGATTGGTCTCAAGCAACCGTAAATTCTCAAATGCAAAAGTAGAAAAGGTAGTATAACCACCACAGAATCCTACAATAAATAGCAAACGAAACAGCTGATTCTCCGGCTGATGTGAAAGCATCCATCCTGAAAGTAAACCGATAAGGAAACAACCTGTAATGTTAACTGTAAGAGTACCGGTAAATATCCACTCTTGGTTTACAAATCTGATTATTACACGGGATACAATAAATCTGAATATACTCCCAATACCCCCGCCTATTCCAACATATATTATGTCCTTCCACATATTTGTGTAGTTTGTTGATTGCAAAGTTATTTATAAATCTGTATATTTAACAATAAAAAAATATTAACTGCTAAATACAAGAATGTTTTTGCTTTTTTTAAATAAAAAATAACAGCTAATCTCGGTATTAAACGACTTTTTATGCATAGATTTGTAACCTACGTTAAATGATGGCACAGGAATTTAATTTAACAACATAATAAATACATGCTATGGCTACAACCGCTAAACTTTACTCTCTAAGCTTAAATAACACAAATACTTACCTTATTGCAACGGTATTTATTGTCGGTAACCTTCTGTTGCCTCAACTGGCACACCTGGTTCCACAGGGTGGATTTATTTTTCTACCTATTTATTTTTTCACTTTAATTGCTGCCTATAAGTATGGTATTCATGTAGGACTCCTCACTGCAATACTTTCACCACTTGCCAACAATCTGATATTTGGAATGCCTCCTGCAGCAGTTCTACCTGCAATAATTATCAAATCTGCAATACTGGCTGTAGCTGCTGCAACGGCTGCTAAGCATTTTGGAAAAGTATCGCTATTAGGCATCCTCTTGGCTATAATTACATATCAGGTTATTGGAACCGGTATAGAATGGGCAATGACTCAAAACTTCATGGCTGCTGTTCAGGATTTCCGTATAGGTGTACCGGGTATGTTGATCCAGCTCATAGGAGGTTATTTTGTTTTAAAAGCATTGGCTAAAGTCTGAACAGACTTTCAAAGCCTTAATTGTGTAGAATGACAAACAATAAGTCTTTTGAAGAAGTACTGCATCGGTTTCGTGAGATACAATTTCACGAAACTTTTGATATAATAGTTGCTATAGCCAACGGTGGTATTATTCCCGCTGCTATTATCAATCAGAGACTGAACATAGACATGCATCTATTAAAAATTAACTTACGTGACCCCAACCAGAAACCTAAGTATGATACACCTAGATTGATTTCTCCAATAGATTTCGAATACAGGGATAAAAATATTCTTCTGGTTGAAGATCGTATTAAAACAGGGGCGACTGTAAAATTCGCCATCGATCTTTTACATGATGCCAGGCAAATAAAAACATTCGCTGTAAACGGAAAGGCTGACTATTCACTATACGACGAAGCGTGCTTCAAATTCCCCTGGATAATATGAGAATATTTACTCTCTTATTTTTTTTCATCTGTATACTGTTATCTCCGCTGTATAGTGGTGTTCGTTACTTTATTGATTATGACGAATCATACGGTTTAAATGATACCATCATACTGGATGATATCGTTGTTACAGGTACAATGCCTAAAGTAAATCTTAGGAATGTACCTATGAGCATCTCAGTTGTAACAGGAAATAAGATTACACAAAGGTTACAACCTTCGCTTCTTCCATTATTAGCTGAAGAGGTGCCCGGACTCTTTATCTCACAACGTGGTGTGATGGGTTATGGTGTTGCTGCCGGTGCTGCAGGAGGAATGAGCATCAGAGGGATTGGAGGCTCACCAACTTCAGGTGTCTTAGTACTTATTGACGGTCACCCTCAGTATATGGGCTTAATGGGTCACCCACTGGCAGACAGTTACCAGTCGATGATGACCGAACGTGTAGAGGTCGTTCGCGGTCCCGCATCTGTATTATATGGGTCAAATGCAATGGGCGGGGTAATAAATATAATTACCCGGAAACAGGAGTCTGATGGAAGTCACAAGTCAGCACAATTTTCTTATGGAAGTTATAATACTCTGAGTGCTGAACTGTCGGGTGGATTTAGAAAAAGTCAATTTTATACTAATGGTAGTCTGAGCTATAATCATTCAGACGGACACAGAGAAAACATGGACTTTGAACAATTTAACAGCTATATTAAAGCCGGATATGATTTCACAGACAATTGGAATAGTTTTATAGACGTCAACCTCTCAAAATCATTAAGTTCTAACCCTGGAACTGTTACAAGTCCGATTATTGATAATGATGCTGACATCCTGCGTGGTGTAGCATCTGCTTCTTTAGAAAATAACTATGACAATACTTCAGGTGCAGTAAAGCTATTCTATAATTTTGGCACTCACAACATTAATGACGGCTATAACGATTATTCAAGTTTTATACCTGATTATCGTTTTAGATCAAACGACCAGATGTTTGGTGCTTCAGCATACCAGTCATTTAGTTTTTTTGAAGGAAACAAAACAACTGCAGGTATAGATCTGCAGCGCTTTGGAGGTGAAGCAATCACCAAATTTCCCAATGAACCAGCAAGAGATTCTACTCAGGTAGATATACACTTAAACAATGTAGCTGTTTATCTGAACGTTCAGCAAACAGTAATGGATGAACGACTGACATTTAACGCGGGTATCAGACTTGATCATCATGAACTAAACGGTTCTGAATGGGTACCTCAACTTGGATTAAGTTTTACACCTACATCTTATACTTCGATAAAAGGGATTTTAAGCAAAGGTTTCAGGAATCCTACTATAAGGGAATTGTATATGTTTCCTCCACGAAATGCTGACTTGAAGGCGGAGCGACTTATGAACTATGAAATATCGCTGCTTCAGATGCTCCCGGAAATCGGAATCAGTCTGGGTATTAACCTGTTCTATATCAAAGGTGATAATATTATTCAGACTCAAATTGTTGAAGGAAGACCATTGAATGTAAATAGTGGAGAAGTTGAAAACAGAGGGTTTGAACTTACTGCTAACTATAATATATCAGAGGAATTAGGATTATCTGCCAATTACAGTCTGCTTGATATGACATACAAAATAATTGGAGCTCCTGAACATAAGTTTTACGTGAATGCCAATTATAATATCGGCAATTGGGAAATATCTTCCGGTGTGCAATATTTGGGAAATCTGTATACTGCTGTAAGACCTGAACCGGTTACAGAAAACGTTTGGTTATGGAATGCCAGGGTTAATTATAAGGCACTTGAATGGCTGAATATATTTGTAAGAGGAGAAAATTTGCTTGGTGAAAAATATGAAATAAATATAGGATATCCTATGCCGGGTGCTACTGTTTTCGCGGGAATAGGGATCGATTTATAGATAATAAATATAAAATGTTGACTTAATAGGGTGTTTAAAACACTCCATTTGAGATTATCAGAAATGAAAACTGAAAAATCGAAAAAATTAAATATTATGGACCGACGGAAATTTTTACGTTCAGTAGCTCTAACAGGAGCTGCCATTACAACAATGAAGGATGCAGATGCCATGAGCATACTTTCACAATCTTTCCAAACCAGTAATGCCACTGCCAAGTATGATCTGGTTGCAGTAATGGGAGGAGAACCTGAAGCTATGTTTCGCAAGGCAATTGAGGAGATGGGGGGTATGAAAAACTTCATAAACAAAGGAGATAAAGTTTGCATTAAACCCAATATTGGTTGGGACCAACCAGTTGAGATGGCTGCGAATACTAATCCTAAGCTTGTTGCTGAAATCATTAAACATTGCTTTGAAGCTGGTGCTTCTGAGGTGAGGGTATTTGATCATACTTGCGACGATTGGCGCAAATCTTATGCTAACAGCGGAATAGAAGAAGCTGCTAAAAGAGCTGGAGCTGAAGTTTTACCTGCACATCAGGAGTCTTATTATAAAACAGTTTCAATACCAAAAGGCAGAAACCTGAAGAGTGCGAAGATTCATCAGGCTATTGTAGACAGTGACAAGTGGATAAATGTACCAGTATTAAAAAATCATGGTGGAGCACAGCTTACTATTTCTATGAAAAACTATATGGGTATAGTTTGGGACAGGGGATTTTTCCATGCAAACGATTTACAGCAATGTATTGCAGATATATGTACTTATGAAAAAAGACCCGTTCTGAATATAGTGGATGCTTATAGACTAATGAAAACTAGTGGACCAAGAGGTAAATCCCTTTCTGATGTAGTGCTTTCAAAAGGTCTGTTCATGTCTCAGGACATTGTAGCTGTTGACACTGCTGCTGCAAATTTCTTTAATCAGGCACGCGAAATGCCACTTGAGAATGTTGCTCATATAGCAAAAGCTCAGCAGTTGGGCCTGGGAACCATGGAGCTGGATAAACTGAATATCAGAAGAGTTAGGATTTAATTTTAATCTTAAGTTAATTGATTCATTATTTATGATAACCCGATAATTAATCGGGTTATCATAAATGTATTTAAATAGATGAAATAAGCATGCTAAAAAAAATTCGTGTTACACTATCTGTAATAATTGTAGCCCTTATAACTCTTTATTTCCTGGATTTCAGAGGATTCTTACCTGAAGGACTAAAATTTCTGACTGAGATACAATTTATCCCTGCGTTGCTTTCGTTGAATGCAATCGTACTTATTGCACTATTACTATTAACTTTGCTTTTTGGAAGAGTTTATTGTTCCTCTATCTGTCCAATGGGGATATATCAGGATTTTACAGCATGGCTTTCTAAGAAGTACAGTAAAAAAAAGAGATACAATTACAGTAAGGCAAAAAACATTTTACGATGGAGTGTATTAGGAGCTACGGTAGTCGCTTTTATTGCCAGTTTAAACTTTTTAGTTGGTCTTCTCGATCCATACGGTGCTTATGGCAGAATTGCAACTCATATTTTCAAGCCCGCCTATCTGGCTGGAAACAATCTTCTTGAAACAATCTTCACTTCATTTGGCAATTATTCTTTTTACAAAGTAAGCATCTATACTTTAAGCGTCTCCTCAATGATTATAGCGTTAATTACTCTGTTTGTAATCGGCTATTTGGCATGGAAAGGTGGAAGAACATACTGTAATACAATATGTCCGGTTGGTACTACACTCGGCTTTTTTAGCAAGTACTCACTTTTCAAAGTTCAATTTGTTAATGAAAAGTGCAATATGTGCGGACTCTGTTCAATGAAGTGTAAAGCATCTTGCATAGACTCTAAGAATAAAGATATCGATTACAGCAGATGTGTTACATGCTTCAACTGCATTGAAGTCTGTAAGCGTGATGCTATGAAGTATAATATTACAGATTTCAGTAAAGTTAAAGAGAGCTTACTTCCTAAATCAAAAAAACAAGTTAGTGCTATATCTCCCGAAACATCTATTAATAGTGTTAATGAGTCTAAGCGACGTTTTCTTTCAGCAACTCTGGTTACCAGTCTTGCAGCAAGTAGACTACTCGCACAGCAAGTCTCAGGAGATATTCTGCCAAAAAGAGAGCTTAAAAGACAAATTCCAATTGCACCTCCAGGGGCACTTTCATTTGATCACCTGCGCGAAAAATGCATCTCATGTCATTTATGTGTTAGTAAATGCCCTTCACGTGTAATTAAGCCTGCACTACTGGAATATGGACTTAGTGGAATTATGCAGCCAAAACTATATTTCGATCGGGGGTTCTGTAATTATGACTGTACTGTATGTGGTGATGTATGCCCCACCGGTGCCATACTTCCATTAACTGTTGAGGAAAAAAACCATACACAGATGGGTAAAGTACAGTTTATTAAAGAAAATTGTATTGTATATTACGATGAAACAAGTTGTGGAGCATGTTCGGAACATTGTCCTACTCAGGCTGTTCATATGGTACCCTATAAGGATCACCTAACAATTCCTGAAACTGATCAATCTATTTGTGTAGGTTGCGGAGGATGCGAGTATGTTTGTCCAGCCATACCATACAAAGCAATTTATGTAGAAGGATTAGATATTCATAATACTATCGAAATAAAACACGAGGAGGTTGAAGAGATTGTTATTGATGATTTCGGCTTCTGAAATATAATAACGCAGAAAGAGTTATGTCAACTGTAAGAATTGTAAGAAAAAAGTTTAGTTTTCACTTTCTGATTTTCATAATCGGACTATATAGTTTCCACTCTATAGCCCAGGATAAAACAGTTAGAATAGTTCAGATTACAGATCCGCAGTTTGGATTCTTTGATGAAAACAGTGGTTTTGAAAAAGAGACCATACAATATTCTGAAGCTATCAGTCAAATCAATAAACTAAAACCTGATTTTGTAGTAATTACTGGTGATTTTGTAAACAACTCAAGAGACCTTAATCAAATTGAAGAATTCAAGAGAATTACAGCAGGATTGAATAATGAAATTCCGTTCTACTTAAGTCCAGGGAATCATGATCTGGGACAGAATCCGGTAAAAGAAGATTTTGATATTTATTTCTCGCATTATGGAGAAGGCAATGACAGGTTTGCATTTGAATACAACAATTCATATTTCATAGGATTAAATTCTGTCATCATTAAATCTGGGACGAATAAGAAAGAAGAAAGAGAGCAGTTTCGCTGGCTAAAAAAGAGACTTAAGAAAGCAAAATCGTCAGATGTGATTATTGTTTTTACACATTACCCTTTCTTTATAAATGATTTTGAAGAAGATATCACTTACTCAAACCAAAGTAAGGAAGAGAGATTAAAATACTTCACTCTATTTGAAAAGTATGGTGTGGATGCTATTTTTTCCGGACATTTACATAACAATGCAGAAGCTGAACATAATGGTATTTTGATGATCACGACCAATTCTGCAGGGCGACCATTAGGTAAGGCAGAACCTGGATACAGATTAATTGAGTTAAAAGATGGTATTATAAATACAAAATACATTAATTTGAATCCTTGACATATTTAATTGTTAAACAATGTAATTTGTATTCTAATAGTCCTGTTTCATCTTATACTTTCCATATTTTTGTACTTGTAATAATTATAACAGTGGTATAAGATGAAAAAAAATGGGTTAACAATTCTCATATTAATGGTATCTATAGTAAGCTATGCTCAAAACAGCATGGAGCATATTTTACATGAAATAGAATCAAATAACACAACCCTTTTGTCATTACAAAAACAGGTTGAAGCTCATAAATTAGGAAATAAGTCTGGTATCTACTTACCAAACCCTGAAGTAGAATATACTCATTTATGGGGTACTCCTATTGAGATTGGTAACGAAAGTACATTTGCAATTACACAGTCGATGGACTTCCCTACTGCATATGGACACAGGAATAAAATTTCTAATATGCAGAATCAAAACCTTGATCTATTATACAGTTCAGAAAGAATAAACCTGCTTTTGCAGGCAAAACAGCTAATAATAAATCTCACATACTACAATGCTCTATCAAAAGATTATGAAAATAGGATTAAGATAGCAGAGGAGATTGCAGAATCATATCAGAGAATGTTTGACGAAGGGAAAATTGACATTCTGGAGAGAAATCAGGTTTATATGGATTTTCTAACCTGTATAAATGAGAAAGAAAAAATTGATATTGAGAGGAAGTCTTTATTAAATGAATTGAAAACATTGAATGGAGGAAAAGAAATTGAGTATGAATCAACAGTATTTATCCTATCTCCACTACCTGCAAATTTCAATGAATGGTATCTCAAAGCAGAGTCAATGAGTCCAATTCTACAATATCTGACCAAACAGATTGAAATAAGCAAGCAACAGTTAAAACTCAATAAGGCTCTATCTTTACCTAAATTATCTGCAGGTTATGTTGATGAGAGAATTTTGGGACAAAAGTTACAGGGAGTTACTATAGGAGTATCAATACCTCTTTGGGAAAACAAGAATAGTGTTAAGCAGGCCAAAGCAGATATAGTGTATAATGAAACTACACTGGAGGATAATAAAATTCAGTATTACATCAAACTACAAAACCTTTTCATTAAAAGTGTTGATCTGCAGAAAACTGCATTAAAATATCGCCAGGCGCTTTCTACATATAATAGTGTACCTATTTTAAGAAAAGCTCTGGAAGCTGGTGAGATTACATTACTAAACTATCTGATGCAGATAGAGAACTATTATGATGCTTATAATAATATGCTTGAGGTAGAAAGAGACTACGCACTTGCAGAAGCTGAGTTATCTGCCATTGCGTTGTGAGAAATAATTCATATTTATTTTGTTTGAATATTTAAATCCTATAACTTTGCAATGATTAGATAAAAAAAATGAAGAGAATATTATCCATATATCTGCTAATCGCAATGATGATTACAGCAATTCAACCAATAATTGCTATGCATTATTGTAATGATGAACTGAGATCTCTTCAAATATTTCAATCAGAAGGAAATCAAAATTTCTGTTGCAAAGATTCTCATGGTCATGATCTTTTAATTACAGGCAATTTTTGTTGTGAAACAGAAATGATGAAACTTACAACAGATGAGTTTCAAAATAAAACCGAGCAGCTTGTCACAAGGATAACCCCAGTTCCAATTGATATTTTAGGTTTTACTTTGACAAATCAGATAACTTCTTATGAGCCGGAAACGGATTCATCAATAACCTCATTAAAATTTCCCCCTAAGGGTCTTTACCTTGAAGATGTGAGTATCCTTACTTACATCTGTATCTACCGTATTTGATTATACAAGAGTATTGTATTAAGACATGGGTAATAATTTTTCACCCATAAAAAGCTGTATACAATAGACTCTATTCTGTATATCAAAATATATACAAACAGAAAACACTATAGACCTATCACTGTTTTATAGTTTCAGCCTAACCAATCATAATAAACTTATTAACAAATATATTCTATGATCAACAAAATCATAAAGTATTTCCTGACTAATAGGGTGGTTACTATCCTATTTCTGTCAGTAATTATCATTTGGGGAATATCAGTAGCTCCATTTAACTGGCACAGTATTCTGCCAAGAGATCCGGTACCAGTTGATGCTATTCCTGATATTGGAGATAATCAGCAGATCATTTCTACAGAGTGGATGGGTCGTTCCCCCAAAGATATCCAGGAGCAAATAACATATCCGCTTACCACTTCACTTCTTGGGATTCCGGGTGTAAAGACTATCCGTAGCTCCTCGATGTTCGGAATGTCGTTCATCTATGTGATTTTTGAAGAAGACGTTGAGTTTTATTGGAGTCGCTCACGAATTCTTGAGAAGTTAAATTCACTTCCAGCGGGAACATTGCCTTATGGAGTTCAACCAAGCTTGGGACCAGACGCTACAGCTTTGGGACAGATATTCTGGTACACACTAGAAGGTCGCAATCCTGTTACTGGTGAACCAACCGGAGGATGGGACCCGGCAGAGCTAAGATCTATACAGGATTATCAGGTAAGATATAGCCTTGCATCTGCTGGAGGAGTGGCCGAAGTAGCTTCAATAGGAGGCTTCATAAAGGAATATCAGGTTGAAGCTAATCCAGATGCTATGAGAGCTTATAATATAACTTTAATGGATCTGATGTATGCAATTCAGAACAGTAACCTTGATATAGGAGCAGAAACTGTTGAAATCAACAGGGTTGAATATCTTGTGCGCGGATTAGGATATATAAAAAGTGTCTCTGACCTGGAGGAGGCTGTTGTTACTGTACGTGAAGGAGTACCCGTAAAACTTAAAGATGTAGCTTTTATAAACATTGGCCCAGCTACTCGTCGCGGTGGTCTCGACAAAGAGGGTGTTGAAGCTGTTGGCGGTGTTGTTGTGGCACGATACGGATCAAATCCACTTGAGGTTATTAATAATGTTAAGGATCAGATAGCTGAACTTGAATCGGGACTTCCGCAGAAAACGCTTGAAGATGGAACAGTATCAAAGGTTACTGTTGTACCATTTTATGATAGAACAGGATTAATCCATGAAACAATTGGTACTCTCGAAAACTCCCTGTCTCTGGAAATACTTATTACCATAATTGTAGTGATAGTACTGGTGTTAAATTTAAGAGCATCAATTGTTATCTCAAGTATATTACCTGTTGGCGTTCTATTTACATTCATAGTGATGCGCAATATGGGAATAGATGCAAATATTGTTGCCCTTTCAGGAATTGCCATAGCTATTGGAGTTATGATTGATATTGGCGTAGTGTTTGTAGAGAGTACTATCCGAAATATGGAGATGGTTGAAAACAAAGAAAAGCTAAAAGGCAAACCATTCATCGACCTGATTCATAAAAGCATAAGTGAAGTATCAAGTGCAATTCTAGTTGGTTTTATAACCACTGTTATTAGCTTCCTTCCCGTGTTTTTTCTGGAAGCTCAGGAGGGAAAGATGTTTAGTCCCCTAGCTTACACAAAAACAATTGCCATAGTAACATCTTTTATTCTTGGAATAACAGTAATTCCTACTCTTATATATTATTTCTTTTCTTTTAAAATTACTTCTGAAAAGGTTAAAAAGGTAAGCAACATTATTATGGTTGCAGGTGGTATAGCACTAATCATTATTACTGGTAATGTTCTGTATACAGTGTTTTTACTTTTTGGAATAAACAATCTTTTATCACATATATGGCCTGACAGGGAAGCCGTTAATATTATAAATATTGCCATTGCTATTGTTGCAGTATCTTATCTGTTAACTGTTGAATGGCTTCCATTGGGAACTGATATAGGGTTGTTCAGCAATTTTATATTTGTAGTTTTTATTATTTCTGCTGTGCTGGGAATTCTATGGTTACTTGTTATATATTACGAAACAATTCTTAGATGGAGTTTAGCCAACAGATGGAAATTCATGGCTATCCCCATTGTGACAGTATTATTAGGTGTTGTTATCTGGCTTGGATTCGATAAAACCTTTTCAGTAGTTGCAAAAAGTTTTGAAACAGTTGGCTGGAAATCTTTCAGAAAGACAGGTTTCTGGCAATCTGCCTCTAACAGATTCCCGGGATTAGGTCAGGAATTCATGCCTAGTCTCAACGAAGGTTCCTTCCTATTAATGCCAACCACAATGCCGCATACTGGAATAGAACAAAATATTGAGTATATAGCTTTACTGGATAAACGCATATCAAATATACCTGAAGTGGAATCGATTGTTGGAAAATGGGGAAGAGTAAACTCGGCACTTGATCCTGCACCTACTCAAATGTTCGAAAATACAATCAACTATATTCCTGAATACATACTTGATGAAAATGGTCACCGTCAACGGTTTAAAACAAATCGTAAAGGAGAGTTTATACTTATTGACGGAACAACATATAACCCTGATGAGGATGCCTTCAGAGTTATTCCCGGAGACAGTTTAATAAAATCCAGATATGGTAAATATTTCAGACAGTGGCGTCATCATATTAAAAGACCCGATGATATATGGCAAGAGATTGTGAACTCTTCTCATTTGCCGGGAATGACTTCTGCTCCAAAATTACAACCAATTGATGCACGTCTGGTTATGTTGTCAACAGGTATGCGGGCTCCAATGGGACTTAAAGTATATGGTCCTGATCTTGAATCAATAGAAGAGGCAGGTAAAATACTCGAAGATGCTCTAAAAGATGTACCATCGGTATTACCATCTACAGTATTCTATGACAGAGCTGTTGGAGCTCCATATATAGAGATTAAGCTTAATAGGGACAATATGGCCAGGTATGGAATAACAGTTGCAAACCTTCAGGAAGTAATTAGTACAGCAGTTGGAGGAATGGCATTAACTACTACAGTTGAAGGTCTTGAGCGTTATCCTGTAAGACTAAGATATCCACGAGAATTGAGAGAGAGTCCTGAAGAACTTGCTAAACTTATTATACCAACAGCTACAGGTGCTCAAATACCACTTGGAGATGTTGCTGAAATTGAATACACAAGGGGTGCACAGATGATCCAAAGTGAAAATACTTTTCTTTTAGGATATGTGATTTTTGACAAAATAGCTGGGAAAGCAGAAGTGGATGTTGTACATGATGCAGAAAAAGTATTACAAGATAAAATAAATAATGGGGAGATTAGCTTACCAAATGGAGTATCATACACATTTGCAGGAAATTATGAACAACAGGCACGTGCTGCTCAAAGGTTATTAATAATTATACCTATAAGTCTTATAAGTATTTTATTGATTCTCTACTTCCAGTTTAAATCAGTTACTGCATCGCTAATTCATTTCTCGGGAGTATTTGTTGCACTGGCAGGTGGATTTATACTATTGTGGTTATACGGAGAACCCTGGTTTATGAACTTCTCTGTTGCAGGAACAAATATCAGGGATATGTTTCAGATGCATCAGGTAAATCTGAGTATTGCAGTTTGGGTTGGGTTTATCGCACTGTTTGGTATTGCTACGGATGATGGTGTACTTATGGGGACATTTATTCATGACACTTTTCTGGAGAGAGACCCACAAACAAAAGATGAGATTAGAGAAGCGGTTGTTTATGCCGGTTTAAAAAGAGTAAGACCGGCAGTTATGACTACAGCTTCTACATTAATTGCATTTCTACCGGTACTTACCTCAACTGGGAAAGGTTCGGATATTATGGTTCCTATGGCAATACCAACATTCGGAGGTATGATAATACAGTCTATGACAATGTTTGTGGTTCCAATTCTTCAATGCTGGTGGAGAGAAGGTGTTGTTAAAAGAAAAGAGAAATCAGAACAAAAAAGAATAAACAGTTATGAAACAGTTTAAATTTGAATATATATTGATGATACTGATAATGACATTTTTATCAGTTAAGGCAAAAGGTCAGGAGACAGATTCACTGGAACATTACTTGGAAGTGGCGGCTAGAAATAATCCTGGATTGAATGCTGATTTTCTAACTTATAAAGCTTCACTTGAAAAAGTATCACAGGCTGGTGCATGGCCAGACCCTCAACTAGATATGGGTATATTTCTTAAACCTATGAATATCGTAGGAGGTCAGCAGATAGCAGATTTCACACTTATGCAGATGTTTCCTTGGTTCGGTACAAAAAAAACAGCTCAGTCTGAGGCAACTCATATGGCAAAAATGTCATACGAGAAGTTCAGGGAGACAAGGGATAATCTTTATATGGAGGTTTATAGACAGTGGTATTTACTCTCTGCATTAAAAGAGCAGATTAATAATAATCGTGATAACCTTCAACTTCTAAAGCAACTAGAGGAACTTGCTCTTCGCAAAATATCTTCCTCTTCAAGTGGCAGTTCATCACTCTATTCACTCCCTACTCCACCACCCGTTACACAAAACAACAGGTCAACATCCGCCGGCAATAAAATGGCAGGTATGGGCTCAATGGGAGGTACAGCTATGTCAGGTAGTAATTCCTCATCAATGACCGGAATGAGCAGTTCCGCAAGTAACATGTCGGCAGATATGAGCAGTAGCCCCGGCATGTCAGATGTACTACGTATTCAGCTGGAAATGATTGAAATTGAAAATAATATCACTACCCTCCTTTCTGATATAGCTGCAGAGAAAGCAATATTCAATGCTTTGTTGAACCGTCCTGTTGAAATAGAAGTGGTTATACCTGATTCAATAGTAAAAGTACCATTTATTTTTGATGAAAGAGTTTCAATTAATGAGATTGAGAGAGGGAATCCTATGTTAGGCATGTTCGAAGAAGAGGAGCTGGCTTATCGTGCAAAAAATGAAATGGATAAAAAGATGAGTTATCCTATGCTTGGACTTGGGTTACAATATATGCTGATTGGAGAAAACAAAACTGCATCTATGGATTCTGGAATGAAACCTGAAATGAGTGGTATAGATATGATTATGCCCATGTTTTCTATCTCTATTCCTATCTACAGGAATAAGTATAAGGCACAACAACGCGAGAATCGTTTCATGTGGGAATCTGCAAGAGAAAATTATAACAACACACTTAATATGCTCCAATCAGAACTGTTCAAGCTTAAACATGAACTTGACAATGCTGATCGGAAGATTACATTGTATCAGAAACAGGCACAACTGGCACGTGTAGCATATCAACTTGTTGTACAGGAATTTGTAACTGCAAAGAGTGATCTCACCAATGTAATTCAGGTGCAACGTCAACTATTGGATTATCAGTTGCGAGAAGCAGAAGCTATCGCAGAATACAACATGAAAGTGGCTTCGATCCGAAAACTAGGCTCTTTCAATACTTCAAACAATTAAAATAGACTCAATATTATGAAAAAGAATAAAATAAAAGAGATTGGCAATCATCCATTTTTCAGATATGGATTAATTTTATTAGCCGGAATATTCCTAGGCTGGCTTATCTTCTCGGGTAATAGCAAAAAACAGAATTCACTAGAAAGCATAACAGCGGAAGATTCACATGATCATGAACATGGAGATGATCATGAAATATGGACATGTTCTATGCATCCTCAAATACGAATGGAAGAGCCCGGACTTTGCCCTTTATGTGCAATGGATCTAATTCCTCTACAAACAACAGGTTCAGGAGATACTGCAATTGATCCGAATTCAATACAAATGAGTAATGAAGCAATTGCACTGGCAAACATACAGACAACCAGAGTTAACCGTCAGAATCCTGTTAAAGATATTAGATTATATGGAACAATCCAGGTAGATGAAAGGTTATCCCAATCTCAAACATCTCATGTGAGCGGACGTATAGAGAAGCTATTTGTTACTTTTACAGGTGAAAGAGTAAAACAGGGACAACCAATTGCTACAATTTATTCTCCTGATCTGCTTACCGCACAGCAGGAACTTATTGAAGCGGTGAAGATGAAAGATTTGCAACCTGCACTCTTACAGGCAGTAAGAGAAAAACTACGTCTTTGGAAGCTTACTGATGAACAGATTAAAAGTATTGAAAACTCCGGTGAGGTATCACCATTAGTTGATATAACTGCTAATACCAGTGGTATAGTTATATCAAAAAATGTAAATCAGGGTGACTATATAAATACAGGTACGGTTCTTTTTGATATAGCCAATTTATCAAAAGTATGGGCTGTGTTTGATGCATATGAGTCGGATCTGCCTTTCCTTAAGATTGGTGATCGTTTGGAATATACACTTCAATCGCTGCCCGGTAAAATATTTAAAGGGAATATATCTTTTATAAATCCTATTCTTGATCCTGTTACAAGAACTGCAAAGATAAGAGTTGAAACCTCTAACCCAACTGGTGAACTGATGCCCGAGATGTATACAAGTGCAAATGTAAGTGCAAATTTAAAACAATATAATGATGAACTTGTTATTCCTAAAACGGCAATACTATGGACCGGCAAGCGCTCTATAATATATGTAAAGCAACAGAATACTGAAACACCTGCTTTTATGCTTCGAGAAGTGGAACTTGGTCCTTCCCTTGGTGATTCGTATGTTATCTTGTCAGGACTTAATGATGGTGAGGAAATAGTTACAAATGGTGCTTATATTATAGATGCAAGTGCTCAATTATCAGGAAAACAGAGTATGATGAACGAAACTGCTGGCAGAGCTGTTACAGGGCATGAAGGACATAACATGGGACATGATATGCAGTCAGTATCTGCGAAAGGTGAGCATGCAATGCTTAAAGTTCAAGGTTTATGTGAAATGTGCAAAGATCGTATTGAGAAGAGTGCCAAGTCAGTAAAAGGTGTAAGTTCTGCAAGTTGGGATCTGAACACAAAACTACTGCATTTAGACTTTGATCCTGCAATTACATCTGTTGATCAGATAGAAAAAGCAGTAGCAAAAGCAGGACACGATACTGAAAATTATAAAACAGATCAGGCTACTTACGATGCTTTGCCTGCATGCTGTAAATACAGGAGCTAATCAAGTGGATTATTAAAATAAATAAAATCAAACAAAATGAGAAAAACAGCTTTAATTACATTAGTACTGAGTTCTTTATTATTTTTCGGGTGTAATACCGGAACTTCTGAAAAAAACAACTCAGGTTCAAAAAGTGAAAATATGGAATCCAGTACACAACATAACCAAGAGGTACACGCAATGATTAATGTGAGTGGTAGTTGTGAAATGTGTAAAGATCGTATAGAAAAAACTGCTTTGGAGGTTCAAGGTGTTACATTAGCAAGCTGGGAAATGGATAACCAAACTTTGCATTTACACTATAATCCTGAAAAAACAACTGAAGATGAAATATCAAAAGCATTAGCGGCTGTTGGTCATGACACAGATAAGTATAAAGCTGATCAGGCCACTTATGATGCATTGCCATCTTGCTGCAAATACAGAGAATAGGAAATCAAATTTTTAAGGGAAATACTTAACTACAGTATTTCCCTTTTTAATATAAATTGAGAACACAATCAAAATAATCCATTCAAATAAAAGAATGTTTATTAAATTTGAAAAATAATGATTTGAAGCTATTTACCTACTAAAACAAACCTTATCATGATTATCAGGAAATCTTCTTTGATCCTTTTCACAACTATATTCATAAATACATTTTTGATATTCTCTCAGGAGTGGAATGTGAATTATGATGAATCGAAAGTAGAGACTTATTCCCTTCCTTCAATATTAACATCTCATAGTGGAATGATTATTAACAACGTTAATGATTGGGAGGAATTCAGGAGGCCTGAGATTCTTTACAGTTTTACTAATCATGTTTATGGCAATATACCTGGCAAACTTGACTCTGTGATTGTGAAAATCACCGAGCATGGGAATTATTTAAATAGTTTAGCAAAACGCAAACAAGTCACCCTGACATTTATTAAAAACGGGAAAGAGTTAAGTACGGACCTATTAATATATCTACCTAATTCCATAAAAAAGGCTCCTGTATTTTTGGGATATAACTTCCAGGGAAATCATACAGTTATTGACGATAAGAATATATTCATTACAAAATCATGGGTGCCTGCAAATGAAGCACTGGGTGTTACATCTAATCAGGCAACAGAAAAGTCCAGAGGAGAAATGAGCAGAAGATGGTCAGTGGAGAAAATTATAAATGCCGGTTATGGTCTTGTCACACTTTACAGAGGAGATATTGATCCGGATAAAGATGATTTTAGTGATGGAATACATCAATTGTTCTATTTAAAAGATCAGAAAAAACCTGAGGCAGATGAGTGGGGTACAATAGCAGCATGGAGCTGGGGATTGTCACGTGTAATGGATTACATTGAAGCTGATGAGGATATAGATCATGAAAAAGTAATTGTATTCGGTCATTCAAGATTAGGGAAGGCAGCACTTTGGGCAGCTGCAACTGATAAAAGGTTTGCAGGATGTATTTCAAATAATTCAGGAGAAATGGGTGCGGCCCTTTCTAAACGTAACTTTGGTGAAACTATAGAGGTTATTAATACCGCTTTTCCGCATTGGTTTTGTGGTAACTTCAAGAAATATTCAAAGAAAGAATACATGTTACCTGTTGATCAGCATATGCTTATATCCTTGATAGCACCAAGACCTGTGTATATAGCCAGTGCCACTGATGATTTATGGGCAGACCCTAAAGGAGAATTTTTATCAGCAAAAGAGGCATCAGTTGCTTATAATTTATATGGAATTTCCGGCCTTATTACAACAACAATGCCTCAACCTGACTCACCAATTATAGGAGTTGTCAGTTATCATCTAAGAACGGGTGTTCATGATGTTACTGATTATGACTGGGAACAATATATCAAATTTGCTAAGTTCAATAACTTCTAGACTTTTAATTTAATAATTATACATGATTTACTCTTCCATTAAAAAAGAGATTGGGTCAGTTAAATACTCCATTACTTTGTAAATAAATCTGGTGGTTTCACCCCCATCAACTACCCTATGATCAACAGTAAGTGATAGTGGCATAATATTTCCAATTACAATTTCATCATCTTTTACAACGGGAGTTTTTAGTATACGCCCAATTCCAAGAATACCTGCCTGAGGATAGTTTAGAACCGGGGTTGCATAGATACCTCCAAATGAGCCAAAACTTGTAATACTGAAGCAGCCATCTTTTAAATCTTCAAGAGTCAGTTTTCTGGTTCTTGCTTTATTAGCCAGCTCTCCAATCTGGCTTGCAATCTGAAATATAGACAATTTATCGGCATCACGTATAACAGGTACCACTAAACCGTCTGGAGCATCAACAGCAATACCAATATGATAACGATTCCTATAAATCATTCTATTATTCTCAGTATCAATCTGTGAGTTCAACTGTGGGTGATGTTTTAATGCTTGTGCTACAGCTTTTACAATAAAAGGAAGATAGGTTAACTTGACACCTTTATCAGCAAATCTCTGCTTATAGCGTGATCTGACTTCCATCAGTCCGGATATTTCTACTTCTTCGAAAACCGACATATGAGCGGCATTATGCTTTGATTGAAGCATGTTCTTAGCAATAGTTTTCCTTATCTGTGTTAATGGTTTATATGTAACATCCCCAGCAGTTTGTTTTAATGATTCATCGGGAGTAAAGGGTTTTTTAATGATATCAGACTCAGGTTTAATATCTAATCCTGTTGACTTAAAATTCAAAATATCCTCTTTTTTAACCCTTCCTGAGGGTCCGCTTCCTGGTATCTGATTTATATCAATACCCATCTGTTTTGCCATTGCCCTTGCAACAGGCGTTGCCAATGCTTTACGTGATACAGATGTTTTTTCTTCAATATCTTTTTCACCCTCATCACTTGGAGCCATAATATCATTCTTTCCTGCAACTTCTATTGTTCCCACTACAGAGCCGGCATCATCGTCAGACTCAGACACGGCTTCTGTGGTAATTTTCTCATCTTCTGTGGTTTGCTCTGAAACCTCTCCTTCAATCTGAATTATCACTAAAGGGCTGCCCACTTTAATAACATCCCCTACTTCACCAAATAAATCAGTAATTACACCATTTTTAGGGGAGGGAATATCAGCAACAACCTTGTCAGTTTCCATCTGTACGATTGAGTCACCCATTTTCACCTGCTGACCGGGCTTTACATACCATTCCATTATAGTGCCTTCTTCAAGCCCTTCACCCAGATCCGGAAAATTAAATGTAAACTTCATATTATTTTATCTTTTTTTTCTGCAAACAATCTATTAATATTCAGAAGATTTATATTTCAGAAATTAACCGTTTTCTCAATTTCATAAAAAATTCTCTCCGGAGAAATGATATAATACTTTTCTCCCTGAGCAAGAGGAACAACAGTATCGTACCCCATAACCCTTCTTGGTGGAGCCTCCAGATATAAAAAGGCTTCTTCATTTGCAATGGCAATCAGTTCTGATCCAACACTAAATGATTCGTGAGCCTCTGCAACTATTATAACCCTTCCTGTTTTTCTTATTGAGTCACCAACTGTTTGCCTATCTATAGGATAAATTGAACGTAGATCAATCAGTTCTACAGAAATTCCTGCATCTTTTGCCATCTCTATTGCTTTCTGACTCTCACGAATCATAGCGCCAAATGCAATTAAAGTTACATCTGTCCCTTCCTGTACAACTTTAGCCTTACCTAACGGAATACTAAATTTTTCATCGGAGACTTCCTGCTTTACTGCACGATAAATACGTTTAGGCTCCATAAATATAATTGGATCCTCGCTCTCAATAGCAGAAATCATTAAGCCTTTAGCATCGTGTGGTGAAGAAGGTACTACTACCTTTAGTCCAGGTAGATGTGCAAATAGTGCTTCCGGGCTATCAGAGTGATGTTCAAGGGCATTAACACCTCCCCCATAAGGAAACCGTATCACCATTGGAACGGTGTATTTACCACGTGAACGATTTTGCATCCTGGAAACATTCGAAGCTATCTGATTAAAAGCAGGGTATGTAAAACCATCAAACTGTAATTCAACAACAGGTCTGAGTCCCGATAGAGCCATACCAAGTGCAGTACCAACTATACCTGACTCTGCAAGCGGGGAATCAAAGACACGTTCTACACCATACTTTTTCTGTAGACCTTCAGTCACACGAAATACACCTCCTTCAACTCCTACATCCTCTCCATAAACAACAACACTGCTATCTTCGTTCAGTTTTATATCAAGTGCATTGTTTATTGCCTTAACAATTGTCATCACACTCATTTCCTATTCTCCTTCCAGCTTAAATATTGTTCGTATGCATCTTTTTGTCTCATTAAATCTTCAGGCATATCAGTATACATATAATCAAATACATCACCAATCTTGTAAGCTTTTTCATTCTCCGCACTCACAAATTGAGCATCTATTTCCTGTTTGTATTCCTCTTTCAATTTATCTTTATCAATATTCCAAATATTCATTTTCTTCATATATCTTTCAAGTCGAAGCAGAGGATCTACAAGAGCCCATTTTTCTTCTTCTTCTTTCTTACGGTATTTTGAAGGATCATCTGAAGTTGTATGTGCACCCAGACGATATGTGAAAGCTTCAATTAACATCGGCCCATTCCCGGAAAGTGCATATTCAGAAGCTGTTTTATAGGCAAGATACATGGCAAAAAAGTCGTTTCCATCCACTTTTATTCCTGGTATCCCAAAAGCAACCGACTTTACGGCGAGATTTATAGATTTTGTTTGAGATTTTACAGGAACAGATATCGCGTACTGATTATTTTGAATTGTAAAAACTACTGGTACTTGCCATACTCCTGCAAAATTGAGAGCTTCACTGAAATCGCCTTCAGAGGTGCCACCATCACCAATAAAAGTGAATACAGCCTCTTCCTTTTTCTTATACTTTATTGAGTAACCGATTCCTGTGGCATGATGTAATTGAGTTCCTATTGAAATAGCTATTGGGAGAGTTTTACTTACATTTTTAAAACTGCCTCCATGTTCATTCCCCAGATAAAAAAGGAACATTTCTTTCATTGTAACCCCTCGTGACAGAAGTGTACCCATTTCTCTAAATGCAGGAACCAGCCAATCCTCTTTACGGATATTCATACCAGCAGCAATATGGATAGCTTCCTGACCTAAGTTAGGAGTAAAAGTATACATCCTTCCCTGTCGTTGATAAGATATTGCCATTTCATCGGCAGTCCTTTCATAAAACATTTGTTTATAAGCGTCAATTATAGAATCATCATCTAATTGAGGAAATATCTCTTTGTTGATAATATTTCCTTCATCATCTATAACACGCAGCATCCTGTTCTCCAGTGGGTTAAAATCACGAAAAATAGCAGGTAAATCGTCTTGAATCATTTAACTGTTTGTTTGAATCGAAGTTATAAAAATAAATAGCTGTGATTATAAGCTGTGTATATAACAGTCCGATAAAAAAATAGTTCTGATATTAGTGAAAATGATTTACTACGATTTGTTATTTAACCAAGCAACCTGTTGATTTGAAAGATGTTCTTTTCCTAATATGTTTTTATATAATTCTGGTCGTCTTGCGTTAATATATCTATAACCTCCCGATTTTAGCAATTTTTCCGGAATAATTGTGGCAGTTGATATACAATCATCAAATGAGCGACACTCTGCAATAATATCACCAAATGGATCTATTATCATAGAATATCCATTTTTTAACTGTTCATCATCCATTCCCACCGGATTTGAGAAAATTGCATAGATATTGTTATCGTAAGCTCTTGCAGGGAGCCACTTCATTAGCCAGGCTCTGCCTTTCATCCCCTCAAACTCCAATCTCAAAGTGGTTGGATCATTAACTCTGTTTTTCCATAATTCTGGATCCACAAAACCGGCACCTGGTCGCTCAGACGGAGTGCACATTGTTACATGTGGCATAAATATTATATCTGCACCTAACAATTTAGTTGCCCTTACATTCTCGATAATATTATTATCATAACAAATAAGTATTCCGCACTTCCAACCATTTATTTCGAACACTGTATAATTGTTGCCGGGACTTAAAAATCTGCTTATGAAGGGATGTATTTTCCTGTGACTGGCCACTAAGCCATATTTATTTACACAGACATATGTATTATATAATTTATTATCACGATCCTTTTCAAACAGACCTGCTAATATAGTTATATCATTATGTTCAGCCATGGTAATAAGTCGCTGCACACTTTTTCCTTCAGGAATATATTCTGCAATTTGTAACATCTCACTTTCGGTTAGATTTTTTGCAAATGTATATCCTGTAATTGAGCATTCATGAAATGCAATTACATCTGAACCTTTTACCTTAGCTTCTTTTGTAAGTTTATCAATGACAGATAAGTTATAATCCTTGTCGCCACTCCTGTTTTCAAATTGAGCTGTTGATATAATTAATTTATTCATTTGGGTAATAATGCTAATGGTTAGACAGGGATGATCCTCTTATAATTAAGTTAGAACTAAATATCATTGTGGTATCTACATTATATTTTTGACCAGTACAAATTTTCAATGCAAGCTCTCCTATTTTAGTTCCTATTTCCATACATGGACGTTCTACTCCTGTTATAGAGGGATTTGAATATTTGCACTCAGGATCCTCATCAAAACTCACTACAGCCATATCTTGTGGTATAGATATATTATTAAGTTTGGCAATTGATAAAGCCTGTAATGTAGAGGTGAAACTTGGTAAAATTAAAGCATCTGGTCGTAAATTTAAGTTGATAAACCGGTTAATTACATCATATGTATCCTCAACAGTAAGTTCACTATATATTAAGTAATCAGGATTAAAGTCTATATTGTTGTCAATAAGTACATCCTTATATGCTTGAATTCTCTCTTTATAAATTGGGCAATTGTAATGTTTAGCAGCAAAAGCAATTCTTCTATAACCAGAAGAGACCAAATGATTTGTAATCATATATGAATCCATATAGTTATCAATCAAGAACTTAGGTCTTTTCAAACTATAGTCAACCCTATTAAAAAGAATAACTGGCACTCCTTTTTGATCAATATCAGTCAGGTGAGTTGAATCAATTGAATCAGTACTTTGAGATATTATCACACACTTTACATAAGCTGGATCGAGCTTAGCTACTATTTCTTTTTCAATACTTGAAGAGTTAAATGTGCAAAATATTGAAATTAGAAAATTATCTTTGATAACACTTTGAATTGAAGAAATAACTTCTGTATAGAAATAGTTGTTTATTTCAGGTACAATGACTGCAATAATATTAGCATTACTATTTACTTTATAATTTATATACCCTAGTTTTTCAGCAGTTGCAATTACTTTCTTTCTTGTTTGAATATTTACAAGCGTATTACCGGCTAATGCACGCGAGACAGTAGAGGGTGATATTTTAAGCTCATCCGCTATATCATAAATAGTTATTTTCCTTCCCATTTTACATATTTATTCTTCAAAGCATAAAGCAGCAGCACCGTAAATAGAAATATTTGATTCAGTCGATCTTAGAATTTTAATATTTTTCAAAGTAGTCTTATAAATAAATGTATTTACTGTTTTAAACATAGATTCTTTAAAAAATTCATATGCATCTGCCAGCCTACCTCCAATAACTATCGCTTCAGGATCCAATGCAAACATTATAGTTTTAATTGCATTCCCTAGATCATTACCAAAAATCTCAAAAATTGCTAATGCTATTTTATCCTTTTTTTGTGCCCTGTTAAGAAGAACATTGTATTTCAGTCCATACTTTTCTTCAAAGTATTTAGTACTACAATAATATTCATAATCATGATCTTTGTATGGAATAGAACAAAACTCTCCTGCACCTGCATTGCGTCCGGAATAGAGCTTTCCATTTATAATTATTCCAACACCCATACCTGTGCCTATTGTTATACCGGCGATATCATCGAAATCTTTGGCAACACCAAAATATTTTTCGCCTAATGCAAAACAGTTTGCATCATTATTTATAAAAATTGGCACATTGAATTTCTCTTCAAGAATATCTTTTAGATGTACTTTATTCCATGAAGGAATGTTTGTAGGTTTAAACACTACACCCTCACGTATATCCACCAGACTAGGCATACCAACTCCTATACCTGTTACAGTATCGTTATGTACTTTTTTTATGGTGTTTATAATATCATTTAGAATCACTTCTTTAGATTCTCGATTATTTATTTCTCTGTTAACAATTTCAGTGATTCTCCCATTCTCCAGTCTTGCAACATGAAGAAATTTACCTCCGAATATTACACCAATAACATTTTTATATAACTTATTTTGATTAAAAATCATCCAATTAAATTCAATGTTTATTAATATTGATTCCTAATTTTAAAACATAACAAATTTAGACATAAATAATTAAGTTCAAAACTTTCTAATTTATAAATTGTTACTCCATTGGTTTATAAAGCATCCAGTCTACTTCCAATTCAAAAGGATAAATTGGTTTCTCAATAGAACTTGGATTTGTATGTACCGGCCAATTATTAGTATGCCAAAAATTCATTCTATAGCGTGTATGTGTGTTCGGTATTCCAATATCTGACCCTTGATAATTCCATAATACAACTGTATCTGATGTTATAGGATGTATCATCCACCATCTGATATGGTCTGGATGCCAGTCAAACCCATAAGTATAAAATTGAGAAGAAGCATCATAGTTTTCTATAGGATCAATCTGCTCAGGTTGATTTTGATCACCTGTAAAATTCATCCTATCACTACCGTCACGTTTTCTGTATGATGAATCATAAATTATACCTTCAGCCAAATTTATAGTACGCCCTATTCTTTGTGAGTTATCTCTTTGTCCTGTCCATGTTCCTATATAAATAACTCTAGGATCAGATATTAGCCACTCAAAATCCACTTCACTTTGTCCATAAATACTATCTACTCTATATGTAAAATAACCTACTACCGCACCAACATTTGGTTGAATATTTTTTGGATCAGGAATTTTTAGCCTTGCTGCATATGTACCATATGAAGTGAATTTTTTTGATATTATTTCAGGTCCTTTTCCTGCACCAGCTGCATCTTCAGGATCAATCTTAAATGAGAGCACTTTAGTATCAGTCTCCGATGAAGATGACACGCCCATTTTCCATGTAAAATCAGCACCTTTACCTCCAGTTCCATGTCTAAAAAAGTTGGAAACAGTATCACTGAAGTTCTCAATAAATTCTCCATGAAACTCACTTTCATTATCAACCAGTTGCTCCCTGTTTTTTATAGTGCAACTAGCTAACAGTGAAATCAAAAATACACATGCAATAATTTTATAACTATCTATCATTCCACATTGATTTTTTGTAAACAACCTAATTGAGATTTATTCTATTTAAACAATATAATACCTATCCATTGATTTTATTGCTCTGTTTCCAGTGGATTTTCTGCTTCTATAAAAAATCTCTCCTGAAGTTCAGGAACATTATTATCAGCTTTGATTGCACGAATAGTCTCTACAAACTGATCTACTACACTATTAAGAATTAACTCACCTGCTTCTGCATTAGCTTTTGACCCATCACCGGAATAGTGATTTGGATAACTTGCATACCACCATATACCGGTGTAAACATTTTTTAAATTATTAATACGATCCAAATCAACTCCTGATTGTAACCCAGCTCTTTCTGTATGAACTAAATCAGGTACAATAGCTTTCACCATTGATGTTTCTCTATTACCTGCATGTTGATCATATGGATCATTCTGAGTCATTTCTACTGCCTTTTTTATTACCTCTCTATCATACGCGGGCCTGAACCAATAGAGTGAATAGTTCCTCTTTTCTGATAATTGAGCCATTCCAAAATATTCCAAAAATGCATTATTACCACCATGCCCATTCACTATAATAATTTTGTCAAACCCGTTTCTATTAAGCTCATCCAATGTCTCTTGCAATACCTTCCAAATAATCTCAGGAGAATATGCAATTGTACCCGGTTGATGTCTTGCTTCATTAATCTGACTAAAATAGTACCATGGGAAAACTACTGTATACTCTTTTTCGGCTGCTCTTAATGCCATTTCTCTAGCAGTATAAAGGTCGGTTCCAAGTGGCATGTGTGGACCATGTTTTTCAAAAACACCAATTGGAAGGATAGCGGTTTTAGAGCTTTTTTCAACAGCAGTTACGAAATCAATAGCAGTAAGTTCTTCCATTTTATAGGATAATTCCTGTGCTTGTAAAACAGTTACTGCCAGTAGTGCAAAAGTTACTAATAAATTCTTCATAATAATCATTTTTAGTTCTATATATTGATTTAAATTAGTTCTATATTCCAACCTGAGAGTATTCCTCCGTAGAAATAAAAGGTTACATTAAATGTTCTTTCATTTGCATCATCATAAACACTATACTTTTGAGTCACTCCATACTCATCTATTAACTGATACTCTCTCAAATTAGTATTTATAAGAGTTATATCCTCATTAAACTTATACATAACACTCTCCAAATCAGATCTATACTTTTCATTCCTCTCTGACTGCTGAATAAGGTTATTCAAATAGTCATAAGTGTTATTTACTTGCATAGCATCATGGGCAATTCTTCTCACTTCATTCCAATCAGCTATATTAATCTCATTACTTTTAAATGTATTTTCCAAACTCAAGAGAGCCTTCATTCTGAAATCTATAGCACCCATTATACCATCTTTTTCAAAGGGATTACTATTTGCTTCTGATTTTATAATTGATGAGCTGAACTTTTTTGAATTATTACCTAAGGCTCTGATACTATCTGTATAAACCTTGAAACGAGACCGCACCTCAGGTGATCGTAAATTATTGATCGTGAAAATAGACACCCCTTCCGCTCCATTATTGAAAGCAGCATCCATACACTCAAACATTAATAAACTATTTGTTGCTGTCATTCCGCAGAAGAGAGTAGTATTAGGATTTTTCTGATTTCTATTCTCTATCATACAATCTTCTATAAAACTCACATCTCCTGTATAAAAGTTATGATACACCATAGGGAAAACAATATCCAGATTCCACTTGCCCCAGTCCTGACGAACCATCTGTCTTGACATTGCAGGAGTTGGGAAAGGAGATGCTGCCATTACTTTACCATACGAATGAACTAAGTCTGCTATTTCATTTGCAACCTCAGTAATTTGATCACACCTGAATTGCAGCCAGTTTTCATCTATAGAAGGGTCTTCCAGTTCTCTAGGATCATAACCATACCTTTCATTGAAAATACTTATCATTTCGGGGTGGTAACCATAATCCCATTCTGGGTATTCACGATCTTGCTGAATTCCATAACGAGGCCAAAGTGTAGTGGGTAAAACAACATCTACAAAACGATGGTAATCGATTGCAATACCATTTAAACCATCAATTTCACAATATTCGATTATTTTCTTTTTGATATACTCTCTAACTTCAGGCAGTGCCGGACAAAGAAATTTATAATAATCTACATATGCTTTTGTATCTGCCAAACTTTCGCCTTTTCTATTTACACTAAACCATTCAGGATGTTGTTCAAGTATCAGATCTCTATCATGTTCCAAATTCATAGTCCATAACCATGCATATACCTCTATGCCATATTTCTCAGCAATAGTAATTGCTTCACGATAATCTTCAGGAGTAGGAGCATTCAGTAGCACACCATCTAAACCGGTTTCACACATTATTGCACATATAGAATCAAAATTCATTCCAGTACGATAATCCAACCAGGTCCAAAACATAGGATAGTCTCTATCCTGCTCTTGTCGAGAAATACAAGAATTTAATAGGATCCAAGAGGCAACTATAATAATTATAAATTTAAAATTATTCATAAATTGTAATATTAAGAAGATATTATGGTATTATTAATGGTATTATGTTATAACTATACTTGTTTTAATAATATGATATTATATGTTGGTATAAAGATAATAAAAATTATACTTTTATCTTAATTTTATAACGCTCCATTAATGCTGTAATTCCTATACATAAAAAGGCAAAAAATGCACATTTAATAAGTCCGGGTATACCTTCTTTCATCCATTCAGGTAATGAAATATTCATAAATCCATAAATTACACTATATAGAATATACGGCATCAAATAACAAGTTAATGTAGCAGTGCCCGCAGTTTTAATAATTCTAAACCATGAGGCTTTTCCTTTGGAAACAATATAACTGATTAGACTATATGAGCCAATTGCAATTGCTATACAGTATAATACCCATGGCAGTGTACCTCTATTTTTTGAAATGATCCAAAAATTATTTGAAATAATCGCAGCCAGTAAAAAAATTGTTACTGTCGACAAGACAAATAATAATTTCTTATTGAAGTTAAAATGTGAATATTTAACTATTAAAACTGAAAACAGCGTTCCACCCATAGTAAATGATACATTTGCACCTGTTCCGAGGTTAAAAATATTGAGCAAACTATTAACAAAACTCTCCCTTGGAATTAAATTACTACTCTTTATCAGGCACAATACAATGAATCCCAAAAAGAACAAGAGGATTTTAAATGCATTATCACGAACCAAAAGATATATAAAGCTACATACAAAGTAGGTCCATCCTATTAATCCCAAAATACCCCACCACCTTGTCTGCATGATTCCACCATTAGAGTCTCTAAATATAAAGGCTAAGAAAATTAACGATATAACACCAATAATTTGAAAGGTGACATATAAATATCGAATAGGTTTTTTAGTTTTTGGGTATATATTCCAAATCATCAGAAAAGATAAAACCATTAATACTCTAAAAATATCTCGGCTAATCCCAAAACTGTTTGTAAACCCATATTCAGTATTAACAGTAAAAACACCCATTATAAGTAAAGCAAATGTACGGGTTAAAATATGCAAGATTGTACTTGATTCAGAATATCCCTTTTCAGACCTGCTTTCAATAGCGTAAGGGATTGACATGCCCATTACAAAAAGAAATAGTGGAAACACCACATCGGCTAATCCAAGAAAATCCTCGTTTGTATTAGCATGCTGCATCCATTTAGGTACACCATCAACAGTCCAGAAGTCATTAACAAAAATCATTAATAACATTGTTGATGCTCTTAAAATGTCAATAACCTCATTACGTTGAGTAAATTTCAGTCTTTCCATTTTTCAACAATTACCACAAATACCTTCAATTAAATCATTGCAAATAAAAACATTTAACATTGTTGCAGTAAACTGCAACAATGTTAAATAAAAAAATGAACCCAAGTACTATTTATGTAAAAAGTTATTCCTAGTTACCATATGAGTAAATCTCTATTGCTGATAAACTAAAGGCTGTTGAAGCATCTTCTTGTTCAATACCACTTGCACTCTGTCCAAATACCCCTCCGGCACTTTGCCTCTCAGTCATTCCAACAGCTGGTGAAATTCCCAACAAGCCAGATGGAATAATTTTAACATAGCGCCCTTCAACTTGATCAGGCAGAATAATGTTTGTCATAATAGAACCCATACTATTGTCATAATCTGCAATGGCAGTATATAAATTGTTATCATTACTAACTTCAATTCTTATATGATTAGGTCTTCCACGCAAGTTATTTCTTTGATTCCACCTCAACATTAATCTGTCAAATCTCTGAACACTTTCCAAATCAACAATAAAAGCCCCATCATCGGCAGTCAACAAAGCAAAGGTGTTCATATCAGAGTCAATAAAAGTCTTTCCTTTATCAGCGTTAATCTGACCATTCTCAACAATTGCAGTAGCATTTGCAGAATTCACACCTCCAAATACAGGTTTACCTCTTGCAATATTGTTAGAACCACCCACTGGTACGTTATTGTATATATTGGTAGCTGCACGTGAATCACTTCCTTTAACAACATTGTTATAACAATTCACTTTTACAAATGCATCAACTGAAAGATCTGAACGATTGTATGTTATATTAACTTCTCGACTTTCTCCGGGAAACAATGTAAAAAGATTATCATCATAGAAAACAGGTGCGACAAGAGTTTTATTATCGCTATCTGAGTAAGCCCTTAACTCTACAGCATAAGCAATTTTGTCAGTTGGATTATTAATCCTGTATGTAAGGACATTCTTATTTCCACTTTTTTTGCTTGCTACCTTTGATATCTCCAAATCCACTTCAGGTAATTGATTAAGTTGAGTAAGATCACCAACCTGATATGTACCAGATCTGTTCCAGGCATGGCTGGCTCCTGCTATGTCATTTCTCTTTGGTACCGCATATGAATTAACACTTAATACCACTCCATTGCTATCTTTTAATTCTAAACGAATGAAATATACATCTGATGCAGGTTCAATTAAAGATGACTTAATTTCATCATTATCCCAAAGATCAATTACACCAAAAGCATCTGTTATATTCCCGAATACATTAATCTTATATGGCTCATATTCACCGGAAGAGTTTTTGACTAATCCAGTTGTCCTCGAACTTAATCTGTTTTCTCCGGATTTAGCATAATCAATCGCCTTAGATGCTCCATCAGACAAAATATCAACAGTCTTTTCAAGAGGTGTACTAATTAGTTTTCCATCTATATTGTATACTGACATTGTAGCAACAGCAGCATTATATTCAATTGGAGTATTATTGATTATATGAACTCCTTTTTGATACAGATTGTACATTATATGAACCGGTTCATTACCTTTTCTTGCTCCATATGTTGTACCATTAGGGTTTAAATAAAAATCAAATTGATTCCAGAACATTATAGGCCATGCGTTATTTAACATCCAGTTAATAATACCTGTGGTATTTTTATACCTATTATAGTTAAATGCCTCATATTGTGCCCTCTGCTGCTCATATTGGTAAATCTGTGCCCTGGCAACAAATTCATCAAAACTGTTTGAAGCACCGTAAGACCCATCTATAAACAATACATGCTGACCTAAATTATTGAAACTTCCCCTACATGTATGATAGTTCCATACGTTATAATTCTCTTCTGAATTATATGGCCATAGATTTGATTCGGGTAATATTTTTTTAATGGTCTCCTGTACCGGAATACTCCCACCACCTCCACCTTCAGAGACGAAACCATAAATCCCTCGAGGCTCGAAGAAATACCAGGTAGGCGACTGACTATCATAAGTTGCATCCATATGCATACCTCCAGTTAATCCTGTAAGAGTTGCAACTTTAGAAGAACCACTACTAGTAATAGCTCCAATCTCCAGCCACCTTAGATTAGCCTCAATTTCGAAATATTTCTGTTCAACATTCTGACCATTTACTCCCTGACGAGCTATACTTGGTGGATCATCGCTACCGTTAAACCACATGAACATACATGGATGCTGACGAGCATTTCTTAATTGTGCATACAGCGATTCAAAAGCAACAAATCTTTCTGCCTTAGAGAAGGAGCCAGGACTTTGCCATCTGTCACAACAACACCAGCCGGTCATTAACAGGATACCATTTTCATCCATTAGATCAAGTAAATTATTATCGAAAAACTTACCTTCATCTCTGATCATATTCATACCCATATACTTGACGTATTCTACTACAGCCTCGTTTGTTTTCAAATTGTGACGAAGAAGTAAATCAGTAGCACAATAGCCACCACCCTTAAGCAATATTGGTCTGTGATTTACATAAATCTGCAGCATATTGGAAAGATGCGATGCAGAAATAGAATCAGAAAAATTATTAGCATAAGGTGAGACATTAAACTCAGAATTTATTTCACGAATACCGAAACGATGATGAAATTTGTCGCTTAACTCTCCATCGGCAAAAAACTCATAATCTACTGTATATAAAGGCTGATCACCCGACAGATAAGGCCACCATAAACGTGGATCAGCAATATTTAGTTCCTGATAAACCGATGCATGCAATTCAATCTCTTTATTATATGCATCACCAGCTACATTTATACCATCTTTTTCTATTGTTGCAACAATATTTCCATCAGGATCTTTAATTGTTGCCTTTAACTTACCAGTCACAGCAGTAGATGTAAAGTTGCTTACATCGACATATAAATTCAGATTAGCCTGTTTATGATCTAAGCTCACTTTTGATACAACAGCAGGATTAGACAGTCTTGCACTGCCCGAAGAGTGCAAAAGCACTTCCCCAGTTAGCCCCATCATTGAATCAGCAGGTTTAGGATTCCAGTCAACCCAATAATAAGTTAAATCGTCTCTATAGTAAGGTTTGGTAACCTTTACTTTGATATTGTTTTTTGATTTACCGGTTTCAATCAGATCAGTAATATCAATATCATAAGTACGCATTGTACCTATAAACTTCGACTTGTAATCTTCAAAATCCGAAACTCCTGTAAGACTTCCAGCCCCTTCAGTTTCATAGTCAGTAATTTCAGCTTCCGGATCTATTAAAGTAGGTCCATTCTTCAGAAAGTCCTCATCCGTAATATTTATATATTTGTTTACTACTTTCGTACCATTTACATAAATTTCACCAATATAACTTATGCCTCTGAACGTAATGGTTATTCTTCTTCCTGCTTCACTCGATGGAACAGTAAAATCAGTTGAATACCACCACTGATTATCAAAATCATCTTCCGGAATTTTGGATAAATTACTGCCAAAATATTCATTTATTTCTCCATCATTATCAGGTTCAAATAGATAATCATAAATACCGTTATCCACAAGGTTGCCTAATACAGTTCCGGGTACAACTGCTTGTATCCAATCTTCAGTAGGATAATCAGCAGATTTTACAATTTCATCCGAATCAGAAATAGCAATTTCTTTTAATGCTGGCGTCTTTGCAGTTATAGCCGGAGCAATTTTCCAGTCTGTCAAACGCAAAGAGAAAGGCTTCTCTTTTTGCGAACATCCCAAGAATGTCATTGATAACAACAAGAGAGCCAAACTCTTTTTTAAAAAGTGATGATTCATGTTAATAAATTAAGTTATTCTTTTAGACGTAATACATTTAATATCTTAGAATAAAAAGATGTGTTTTCATTAATACCTGTAAAATTCTCTGCTCCGGGTCCATAAGCAAATACCGGAACCATTACACCTGTGTGACCTCTGGTGGTGAATCGTCCTGTCACTTCGCCTGTTTGCATATCACCACCGGTTAAAGTTAGCCCACCTGTCTCATGGTCAGCAGTCACAATCACCAATGTCCTCCCATCTTTTTCAGCAAACTCTAAAACTTTTCCTATTGTTCTATCAAAATCAAGCATCTCCTCTATAGTATATTGAATATCATTTTCATGACCTCCACCATCTATTTCAGATGCTTCAACCATTAAGAAGAATCCCTTTTTGTGATCATCCAGAATATTCAAAGTAACCTCAGTTGTCTCTTCAAGTTGATTTCCCCTTTCACTTACTCTGTTTTCTTTTAGAAAACCTGCCAGTTTACCCTCTTTTACTGATTTAATTGCCTCGATATTATCATAAACCTGATAACCTTTTTGGGATAATTCCTCCAAAAGATTTCTCTGATCCTCTCTATCAGTGAAATGTTCAATACCACCTCCTATAAATACATCTAATCCCGACGTTACGAACTGGCTTGCAATCTCAGGCATCATATCTCTCTTAGGAACATGTGCCACAAAATCTGCAGGTGTTGCATCAAGTATACTTGTAGTTACCACAACACCGGTTGCCAAACCATTCTGCTGAGCAATTTTCAAAACTGATGGTACTGGATTACCGTCTGCATCAACACCCACTGATGAATTATTTGTTTTCCTACCTATAGCAATCGCAGTTCCACCGGCACCCGAATCTGTAACATAACGGTTAGCTGACTGGGTTCTGGAAAATCCTACATGTTTAAAATTATCCAGATTCAGTTTACCCTTATTCGCAGTTGCACCAGCAAACAGTTGTGCAACTCCCATTCCATCACCAATCATTACGATTACATTCTTAGGTCTTTTAGATTTAAATTTGTGTGAATATGTTTCAACTTTATGAAATTGATCATTTTTGTATGTTGACTCTTTACCTTCAAAAACTTTTTGTTGACCAAAAGTTGTACCTATATATAAAAGTAATACAAATAACGAAGTAAATAATTTAACTTTCATGACGTTTAATTTTTGTGATTTTTATTTTTTTGTTTACTATCAAATCAAACCTCTTTGACTCTATCAAAAAGGTTTGATTCTTTATTGTTTATAATCCTGTAAATTCCACTTCAGGAGTTCCCCATCCAGGATTCTGAATAAGAACATTATTTGAAAGTCTGATCTGTGATTGAGGTATTGGGAAGAAACCTCTGGTTGCACGATAACGTGCACCGAAACCTATCTGATGTGTTATTACAGCATCAAGGGCAGTAGTCTTAATAGGCAAACCAATCTGTCCTTCCAACAAACTCTCAGCATCACCCCATCTTCTGATATCATTATAACGGGTATTTTCGAATGCAAGTTCAAAACGACGTTCATTTTTAAGTGCTTGTAATGTATAAGCACCAATCGGGTCTAAATTTGCACGACTTCTTACTCTATTAATACCAGTTGTAGTTTCTGTTAATTCAGAATGCATCAATAAAACATCTGCAAAACGTATATGAACCAAATCCTGGGTAAATGCACCTGTAGAGGTTGCTGATGAAACACTTAAGCCATACATAGGTACATTATATGAATGCTGATAAGTACCATCTTCAGTTCTGGAAGCAATTCCCATATATTTCTTTTGCCACCAACCGGTCTCTTCAGCCTGGTTATCACCACCCCACTGATACTGATCACCATATTCATCTGCATGCCAAATTGAAGCTGAACGGCGCATATCATTTGGTTCCAATTCTTCCCATTGCTGAACCATAACCGGACTGATAGGACCTGCTCCATAACCTCTTGTAAATGGGAATGGGAATTTACTTTCACCATGAGGACGTCGAACAGTCATAGCAAGACAAAGACCATTTCTGAATCCTGATCCATTTGCACATTTAGTTGCAAAAACCACCTCTTGGTTGCTTTCACCTGCCCAACGCAGACCCAGACCTTGTGTGTAATGATAATGCTCCACTGTAAACTCGTTAGTATATGGCCATAAATTACGATAATCAGGAACAAGGTCATGTCCGCTGTTTGCAATACAATCATCCAACCATGCAACTACCTGAGATTTTGTAATAGAACCGCCACCAGCAAGAGGCAATTCGGTTTTATTATAAAACCCTGTATAGAATAAAAATACCCTAGCCATAATCGCTTCTGCAGCCCATTTTGTTACACGACCTTTTTCATAAGATGAATATGGATCATTAGGGAACAGTTCAATGGCTTTTTTCAAGTCAAAAGCAATCTGGGCATAAACATCATCAACAGGTGCCTGTGGTTCGTTTCCTGACAATGAATTCAGAATTAATGGAACATTTTCAAAAAACTGCACCAAAGTAAAATAGTAATATCCCCTGAAGAAATGTACTTCACCGTAAGCGGTATTTTTTTGCTTATCGTTTTCCCATGGAATATTTTCAAATTTTTCCAAAGCTACATTTGCTCTGAAAATACCCTGATATCTGTTTGACCAGAAACCGAGGAAATAATCAGGACCATAATTCAATAATTTACTGGTAGCCTGCCAGTTGAAGTTATCTGTTCCACCTCCACCAAAGCGCTCATCAGATGCCAGTTCATTAAAGAAGAATGATGAATTATCGTATGAACTTATTTCTTCATTTAAAGTGTTGTAAACTCCCACTACGAGTTGATTAGCTTCCTCAACTGTCAAAGGGAAACTGTTATCATCCTGCTTTGTATAGTTTTTGTTGTCCAGAAAATCCTCGCAACTCCACATTAAAGAAGTGATTGCTACTAAAAATATTATTAACTTTTTCATAATTGTTTAACGATTAAAATTTAACATTGAGGCCAAAAATCAGTGTCTTTGCACTTGGATAGAAACCTATATCAATACCAGATGCCCAACTTGTCTGTCCATAACCAACTTCAGGATCCAAACCAGAATAACCTGTAATTGTAAAGAAGTTCTGTGCAGTCATGAATAAACGTATCTGAGAAAATTGCTGACCTTTCAGTAATCTTGCAAAATCATATCCTAATGTAATATTTTGAATTTTAACATAATCTGCATCTTCGATATATAGATCAGAGATATAGTTACGATTTGCATGAGGGTTATACGTTAACCTAGGTATTCTATTTGAAGTACCTGGTCCTGTCCATCTGTCATAAGCGTCAAGGGTGAAGTTTTCTTCAGGACGGTCTGCCCAGCGTCTGTAAGTTTTCATTATCTGGTGACCAAAAGCACCTGTAGCACTTACAGATAAATCGAAACCTTTATATCCAACATAAAAATTCATACCTGTTATGAAATCCGGTCTTGGATCACCAATCATAGTCTTGTCATCATTATCGATAGCTCCGTCATTATTCCTGTCAACAAAAATCACATCACCAGGTTGTGCTCCACTTAATTTTGCTTTTGCAGCTTCTATCTCAGCCTCAGTCTGGAAAATACCTGCAGTTTCGAAACCATAGAAATAACCAATCGGATAACCTACCTGTACACGATTAATAATATCTGTTGTTGCCATCAGTACTCCTGAACTGCCGTTAATTATTCCCTCCTCATTTGCAATATGTGTTACCTCATTTTTATTGTAAGTTAAGTTGAAGCTTGCACCATAATTGAAATCTTTGTTGATTCTGTCATTCCAGTTTAATCCAAGCTCAACCCCTCTGTTTCTTATATCACCACCATTTATATATGGTGCACCCGTTCCTATTGATGCCAATATTGGAGCTCTTACTAACCAGTCTTTGGTTGTTTTATTGTACCAGTCCAATGCTACAGCCAGACGACTCTTAAAGAAATAAGCGTCCAAACCAACGTTCAGCTGTTCAGATGTTTCCCATTTAATTTCAGGATTTGGAACCACATCTTTATAAGCTCCTGTTGTTCTTGTAGTCTTGGTATCTCCAAAATAGTAGTGCTTGCTTTGAGAAAATGTTCCAAGATACTGGAAGTTACTTACTCTGTTATTACCATTCTGTCCCCAACTAGCTCTTAATTTCAGATGTTGCAATGCTGAAGAGAACGATTCCATGAATGGTTCATTTGAAATTACCCAGCCGGCAGATACTGAAGGAAAGTAACCCCATCTGTTTCCACGGGCAAATGTTGAAGAACCATCTGCACGCATGATTACTGTAGCCAGATATTTTTCCTGGAAGTTATAATTAGCACGTCCGAAGAATGACTGCATCATTGATCTCTCATAAGGAGCACCACTTACAATTGTATTAACAGTAGTAGCAGCAGTGTTAGACAACCATGCATAATCCCAAAGACCAGGGAATGTAGATGTTCTGTTGTTTGCACTCATTGATTGACCAATACCCGATTTCTCCATTGAAGTACCAATAAGGAAATCCATATTATGATCATCTTCAAAAACAGTTGAGTAGCTTAATGTATTCTCCCATGTCCATCCCTGTTGAGAATTTGCACTCTGTTCCACATTATCAACCAATCTGATATCAGAAGCAACATTTATTGTTGGCTGATAGCTTCTATCTGCTCCTGCTGAAAAGTTATATCCAAATAAACTCCTGAATTTTAAGTCTTTAATTGGCTGTAAATCAATAAAAGTATTGAATCTTAAATTAAATCTTTGCTCTATATTATTTCCACGAGTATAAAGCATTGTTGCAATTGGATTACCTGCAGGACCATAGTGTGTCCAGTTATCAGCAACCTTATCTGCTTCAAGATAAAGATCACCATTACTATTATACATTGGCAATAAAGGAGTAACAGTCAATACGTTGCGAACATCATTTGAGTATTGGTTACCAATACCGATACCCTGAGTTTCATTATAACTGAATGAAAGGTTTTCACCAATCTTCAATACCTCCAAATCACCTTTTCTGAATGCAAGATGTGAAGAATTAACCCTTACTGTGTATCTCTCATCTTTAATGGGCACAGGATTACCAAGAACACCTTCATGTTTTGAATAAGTTCCACCAATTGTATAGGTTGACATACTATTACCTCCTGAAGCATTTAAAGCATGATTTACAACAGGAGCGTTATCATTAACCATTTCGTTAAACCAGTTAGTTCCTTTCCAGCTACCATTCATTATTAATGGATACTGTACAGGAATTCTCTGTTCCCAATTATGAGGAGCCAAACCACTATTAACACGTGATTCATCTATAAGCTCCATATACTGTTTGGCATCAGCAAGCTGAGGTCTTTTTGTTACATTCTGGATACCATAATATCCATCGTATGAGATAACAGTTTTACCTTCATTTCCCTGACGTGTGGTTATAAGTATTACACCATTTGCAGCACGTGCACCATAAATTGCAGCAGAAGCTGCATCTTTTAAAACGTCAATTGATTCAATATCAGAGGGATTTATAGTTGAAGGATTACCTCCGGGGACTCCATCAATTACATATAGAGGACTATAAGAATTTATGGTACCCATACCACGTATAACAACACTATATCCTTCTCCAGGCATACCCGAATTTTGTGAAATATTTACTCCCGGCATCTGACCCTGTAATGCAGCCATAATGTTTGTTCGATTCTGCTGAACCACATTATCACCGCTAACATGAACAGTTGCACCGGTAACAACAGCTTTCTTCATAGTTCCGTATCCAACAACCACAACCTCATCAAGTAGCTTCCTGTCTTCCAGTAAAACTATTGCAAAACTGGAATTGTTACCAATTCTATGTTCTTGTTGAATAAAACCTATTGAACTAAACACAAGTACATCATTCTCATTTACATCAGATAAATTAAGACTGAAAAGTCCGTCAATATCTGTAACCGTTCCGATAGTTGTACCTTTTACAATTACACTTACCCCCGGTAGTGGCAAATTTGCATCATCCACCACACTCCCTGTTATTAACCTGCCTTGTGCATACATTAACACTACGCTGGTTATAAATAGCACTGTTAGAATAATTCTTTTCATACTTAGCTTATAAATTTTAATTAATTCAAAACTCTCATTTCTATTCTATGCACAAAGCACCTGCTCCCAATACACCAATATTCTCAAGATCAGAAGTTAGTATCTTGATTTTATCAACTGTTTTAGGATATGGAAAATCTTTTAAATTTTTAAACATTATATCTTTAAAAAGATCAAAAGATTTTGCAATTGATCCTCCAAAAATAATTGCCTGAGGGTCAATGATCAGAAGTATGATTTTAATAAGTACTGAAATATGTTGCCCATATAAATTGTAAATTTCAATTGCTTCAGAATCACCATTCATTGCACGTATAGCGAGTTCATGAGCCGGCTGATTTGCAGTACGAAGAAAAAATCTACTTCCACAATAATCTTCAAGGATTGAATCCAAGTATGGTATTTCTCCGAATTCACCGGAACCACAATTTGAATCTTTTAAAAGGTGGCTGTTTTGAATAATACCTCCACCTACACCGGTTCCCAATGTAATACCTACAAAGTTTTCGAATTCATGGCCTTGACCAAATACTTTTTCTCCATAAGCAAAACAATTTGCATCATTGTCTATATAAACAGGCAATTTAAATTCAGACTCCAGTATATCCTTTAAAAAAACCTCATCCCAATTTTTAATATTCTGTACATTATAAACTATTCCCTTTTCCCTGTCTACTACACTGGGAACCCCTATTCCGATGGCTCTTGTATTGGAATCCAATAATGACTCAATTACCTTTTTCACAACGCCTAAAGTTACCTCTCCGCCAATTGCAGCATTTGAACTCATATATAATTGCTCAACTATTGAGTTCCCCTCAATCTTACCACCTACAATAGATGTTCCACCAATATCAATACCAATAATATTATTCATAGATATTATTATTTACATTTATTTTAATTCATAATTATATTAAAAACCAGGGTTCTGTGGCATCTCCTTCGTGAGGTTTGCATCAATCACAGACTGAGGAATTGGATATAAAGTATCCCTCGGCGAAAGATTCTGCCCTCCATTATTATTATATGCCATTGTACGTTCAAGGAATTTTCCTGTTCTCAGTAAAGTCCATCTACGATGTTCCTCAAGAAATAGTTCACGTGACCTCTCATCCAGTATAAAATCTATATCAACCTGATCAGCAGTAATTTCACTTGCATTAGAGCGTCTTCTAATTATATTAATTGTATTTGCAGCATCTTCAATTCTGCCTAATTTATATTCAGCTTCAGCTTTTAATAAATATGTGTCTGCAAGTCGAAGATAAACCTGATCCGTATTCATATATCTTTCATTCATATTTTCCGGGTCTACACCTTCAGCTTTCCTTGAGAATGGCCAATCAAACCTTGCCCTTGTTTCATATGTTATATCCGGATCCCATGAACACCATATGGTATCACCATAGTTATATCCTGGAGGGAGGTTGTCTGCAGGATAGGGAGCATTAGTCTCAGCATCACCCAGAATATAGAATTTTCTGATTGCATGATGCGAGAATCTATCATCCTGCGGTTCATAATTATCAAGTGCCCATTTAGTGAAAGTAAATCTGGAGTACCCTAATCCTCCACGCTCATAAGTATGAACTAACGGTCTGACACCATTAACTGATAAATTCCAGAATCTGCTCAAGTGAATTCTCCGAATCATACATTCTCCTCCACCTGTTACTTTAAGTGCAAACTGGAAAACCCACAAAGCTTCAGTATTTCCTTCCTCACGATTAGTATTTCCTTCCCAGAACATGTCCATATAAGGAACTCCCGGTTGTGAGCTTCTTACACCATATCTTTGTGTAACCAACTTATACTCAGGAGTATTAATTGCAGCATTTGCCCATTGCAAAGCCTTATCAGGTTGACCTATAGTTAAATACATTTCTGCAAGATAGTGCTGCACTGCTCCTTTTGAGATTCTTCCTCTTACCGATGGCTCAACTTCAATATAGGGTTCTGCACTTAACAAATCCTCTATAATTTGATTTCTTACTTCATCTACAGAAGTCCTCTCCCAGTCAGTCTTTATTGTAGAACCTGATGATTCAACCAGAGTTAACGGAACATCACCCCACCCGAAAGACAGATGCCTATAAGCCCAAGCCCTGATTGCACGAGCTTCTGCAATTACCCGAGCTTTGTTCAGTTCTTCTGATTGATTACCACCAGACCAGTCAACATCCTCTTTTTCTGCCTGATTAATAATTGTATTTGCTGCATTAATCACATTATATAACCAGATAAATACATTTTCATTTTCTTCATTGAACGGGTTATTGTTATTTTTCCAAAGCATTGCGGTCATTATATACCCAATATCCTGGTGATTAACTGTAGCATTATCGGTTCCAAACATAAACATACTTCCCATCATTGAGTGGCTGCCAAACGACTCCTCTCTTTCTCTTCTAACTTGAGCATAAAGGCCATTCAACCCGGCATCAAACCCTGCATAATTTGTATATAAAGTCTCAGAAGTAATTAGATGAGGAGGTTTTTCCATTAATAAGTCATCATTACATGATGAAATAGTTATTAATGAAATTATTATAATGGATATTTTAAATATATTTTTTTTCATAATTTCTAATTTTTAATAAAAAAACTTGTACTTAAAAATCAAAATTTAGTCCAAATACAAACTCTCTTTGCAGAGGGACTTGTCTTTGGCTATCAAGTTCAGGATCTAATCCTCTCCACTTGGTAAATGTTGCTAAATTCCTACCAGTAATGAAAAACCTCATATTATCCACTAAACTTCTGTTAAGCACACTCTTTGGCAATGTGTAAGAGAGAGATATATCTTTTACTCTGATAAAATCGGCTTTCTCATATATCACTCCTAATATACCAGACATCCTTTCTGCATTCAGTTCATTGGTTACCCAATCATTAGTTGGATTCTCAGGTGTCCACCAGTTTTTATTTATTGTATTTCTTCTTACATCTGCCCATGTTTCGTCGGTCATCAACGTGTTTTCTTTGGTTACTCCGTGTACTCCATGTATAAATATATTCAGGTTAAAACCTTTATATCCAAAATTATTAGACAAGCCCCAAATCACTTTCGGATCACGCTGACCTTGAATTCTCTTGTCTTCTGCACCTAACACTCCATCATTATTAAAGTCTTTTAGTTTAACAAAGCCAGGTTTTGTACCCCATGCAGTTGCTTCGTCAGCTTCACTCTGCTGCCATGTTCCACCCCAAACAAAGTCGTAATTTACTCGTATGGGTTTCCCTATAAACCACGCATTTGCCACATCATCGATCTCATTTCCGGATTCATCTATTTCTCCATATAAGGATAATATCTTATTATCATTATATGCTATATTACCTGAGGTTGACCAGGTAAAATCTGAATTAACAATATTTCTTGACTGGATAAATAGCTCTAAACCTCTGTTTGCAGTTTCTCCAATATTTTGAGTAATTGATGTGATTCCATGAACAGCAGAAATACTTCTGTTTAATAACAGGTCTGTAGTATTGGTCTTAAACCAGTTTAAATTACCAACAATTCTATTCCTGTAAAGTCCAAAATCTAACCCAAGATTGAATGTTTTTGATGATTCCCAACCTAGATTTTCTTGTCCAAGTCGACTGGGTATATACCCTGCAACAGTCTGTTTGTTAGAAACCATATTGTATTCAGAAAGTCTTGATATTGACTGATATGCACCTACTGCCTGGTTTCCGTTAAGACCATATGAAGCTCTTAATTTTAATTCACTGAATGTTTCTTTCCATGGAAAAAATTCTTCATTATGCATATTCCATCCTAATGCAGCTGAAGGAAACAGACCCCATTTTGAATTAGACCCAAATCCTGAATAACCATCTCTTCTGCCTGTTAATGTGGCTAGATATTTATTATCATATACATAGTTCAACCTTAGCATTTGTGACATTAGCACGGTTTTATTATATGAGAAATCCGGAACAACCTGAACAGCTTGTGCTGAAGAGTACCATTTAAGAAAATCGTGAGGGAATCCATTAGCTTCCATTTCATTAGAAGAATAGCTGCTATTTTCATAACTCGCAACAGCTGTAACGAAAAGATTGTTTTTACCAAATTCCCTATTATAGGTAAGTATATTTTCTATTACAGTATTATTACTCTTTGATCTTTCGGTCTCTGCCACTCCTTTTGCTTCTAGGCCTATTTTGGTATCCCTACCCATGTAGGTTGCCTCATCTGAAAATCTTGCAGTAAAACCTGTATTTAATCGATAACTCAAACCTGATATAAAAGGAAAATCAATTATGAGATAGTTATTTGTAAGAACTTGGTAAGATTTATCAATATTGTCATATAGAGTCATTTGAAGAGGATTTCCAAAATAATGATCATCATCCCAAATATATATTGCAAGTGAACCATCTTCTTCATAAGCTTTAGTAAGCGGATTTGTTTGAAAAAGATCTGACATATCTGGCCCCAGCCCACTCTTATCATCATATGAAATCTGAGTTCTTGAACCTAGTGTCAGCCAGTCCACAACTTTTGTGTCTATATTAATCCTTGAAGTTACACGCTTATAATCATCGTTTACAGCCAATCCGGTAACATCCAAATAACTACCTGAGATGAAAAACTTTGTACTGTTGCTTCCTCCTGAAACAGATAAAGTATGTTGCTGTGTTGCTCCATTTCTTAAGCCTTCATCCATCCAGTTTGTCCAAGTACCTGATTCATAAATATTTCTCTCTGACTGGGTCATTGCACCCGAGAAGCGTTTCATTTTAAAATCATAAAATTCTGCCCCATCCATATAATCAGGTAAGAAAGCAAAGCGCTGATGAGAGTAAAAACCATCGTAAGTGATTTTCACCTTTCCATCTACTCCCTCTTTTGTTGAGATCAAAATAACTCCGTTAGAACCTCGTGAACCGTAAATTGCGGCAGATGAAGCATCCTTTAAGATTTCAATAGATCTAATATCATTTGGATTTAAATCTGAGATAGATCCATTATAAGGTATTCCATCTACAACAATCAAAGGTGAGTTATCTGCCAGAATTGAGTTACGACCTCTGATCATTATTACTTCATTGGGATCTGCACCAGAAGAAGAAGTTTGAATCATAACACCCGGAATAGATCCCTGTATAGCCTGTGCTATATTAATATTTGGTGTATTCTCTAATCTCTCTCTGGGTATTGAAGCAACAGTTCCTGTGATATCACTCCGCTTTTGAGTACCATATCCAACCACTACAACTTCATCAATTAAAACCACGTCGTCTCTCATTATGATATTATAGGTAGATTGACTACCAACCAGTATCTCCTGAGGGGCCATACCTACAAATGAAAACTGTAGAATCTCATTTTCTGCAACATCAGATAAAGAAAAATGACCGTTGATATCACTTATAGTTCCAGCTGATGTTCCTTTTACAATTACAGTTACTCCTGGTAATAACTCTCCATCAGAATCAGTAATAGTACCCGAAACTGTTTTCCTTTGTTGTTGCACAGCTTCAATTAAAAGAAGGTTCTTATCGCTATCTTTTATTACATTATTTAATTTAAAATTGTTATCTAGCTTAATATTATCAGCATACCCTGCACTTACAGTTGTAATTGAGAAGCAGGTAAAAAGAAAAAAAGTTGCAGTTCTAATAATCACCATATAAAGATTATACGGCTTTTTCCTTGATGTGACATCACCTGAAAGATTATTACTCATACATTTAAGATTTTATTTTGTTAATATAGAGGATCTTACAATCACCATCACCATGGGTTATCGAGAGTTATCAAGTGGACTAATCAGACTCTATTCACCCTTAAATTTGCTTATCAGGCACACAGGAGACAAATCAATGTTATATTTAATTGAACTTAAATGTGTTTTAAATTAGTTTCTACAAACTAATCTCTTTGTATCATAGTTTGCAATTTGTTAGATTCACAAATGCAACAGTAGTAGAGTAGATATTTAAGTTAAAAATGCAATTTATTGCAATTATTCCTCTGCTTATCTAAACTGACATTTCTAAATTAAATTTCAGTTTTCACTTTCAATTTCTATGTTTTACAACCTTTTACTTTTAAATAAGCTGTACCGTATTTTATAAGTTAATTTTAGTTCACATTGCAAACATAAATAAAGTTTTTTTAATTGCAACTAATTTGTTGCATTAATTTTTAAATTTAACATTGTTGCAATTTATTGCAGAATTAAACGGTTGTTATTATGGATAAAACTACAGAAGTATTTAGTTATCAGACTTAAGTATTCCGGCTTTTTCAGCTGCCTCAATTATCATATCAGCTGTAGCCTCTATCCCAAACAGCATTTGGAGGAATAACCTCATTAATGTAGGAGTAATTACTATTGTATAATTTATCAAGCAAACCATTAGGTAGTTTCTGTTCATGTTTTTCTACATACTCTGGTGTAAAGCCACTCGCAATAGAAGTAAGATCTATAATTTTACTATCATAAAATCCAACTCCTAGCTTTTTTGCAATTATTTCACCAACTGCATGTCCCCCACTTCCATACTGACGAGATATTGTGATTACAAAATTGTCAGTTATCATATATGGTTGAGTAACGTACTCAATTGCTTTTTCGGGTTTTAATATCTTATCAAGGAAAAGTATTCTTTTTTGATATATATTAGCTATTGTACCCACAAACAGTGCAGCCAATATTGTTCCTTCGCGTATTCCTTCCAGTTTTCCATAAAAGGTAAATGCCAAAATAACAGAAATAACAACAAACGAAGTGTCTATTTCAACTTTAGTCTTTCCGAAATTGATATCATAAGCTTCAGAAATTACAAGTGTGAGTCCTTCTCCGGGAAGATAACCCACATCAGCTTTCAATTCAAGAAAAATACCAAATGCCATTATAAAACAGCCTAAGATTACCGTAATGATCTGTAGAATATAGTTATTAGGATCTAACGACTGCGTCAGATATAGATTCAAGTCGATAGAAAAACCCAGTAGAAAGAGTAATGGAATTTGAACAAGCTGATTAATACTTGATTTTTTCTTAAGGATTATCACCTGTATTAGCACCATGATTAGATTTATAATAATGGCGAATGTACCCACTGTTATATTAGGTAATATCAGATTTAATACGTAGGGTATAGAAGAAATAGGACTTGTACCAAGATCCGATCTAATTGTTAGTGCAACACCATTACCAATTAAGAGTATTCCTGCAATTAAAATCAGAATACGCAAACCTATTTTAACTCTCTTCATAAATCATTGAAACTTGATAACCTTAAAACAATATTTAAAAATAACGGGCTTCATAACCTAATTCCATAAGAATTCACTATTATTTTCGTGAAGGTATGAGGGACCTCACAGTTCACACAAAAATATTAAAAAACAGGCAGATAAAAAAATAGCAAGTTACAACTTATACCCAAGCAGTCTCATGCCATTCAGTATTACAACCAATATACTTAATTCATGTACAAGCATTCCTACAGACATGCTAACCCAGCCACTAAACAATAACCCGGTAAATAACACCAAGACTACTCCAAGAGCGATAACAATATTTTGTTTCATATTCCTGGATGTTGCTTTTGTCAATCCTAGAGCATGAGTTAGTCTGCTAAAGTCTGAATTCATTAAAACCAGATCCGAAGTTTCTATAGCAACATCTGTACCGCTTCCCATGGCAATGCCTACATTGGCTAAAGCGAGAGAGGGACTATCATTAACACCGTCTCCGATGAATGCAACAATCTGACCTTCAGACTGTAGCTTATTAATATAGGCTGATTTATCTTCGGGCAACATATCTCCATATGCTTCGGAGAGACCAAGTTCACGACTAATCACATCAACTGCACCCTGATTATCCCCTGAAAGCATAATAAGATTTTTAACTCCCATCTTTTTAAGTCTGCTAAGCTCTTTCTTAACTCCAAACCGTATTTGATCTCTTATCCCTATCAAAAGTTTTAGTTTTCCATCAACAGATGTAAGAACCAGCGAATTGCCTTTCTTTATCAAACGGTCAATATCTGCCATTACATTATCACTTAAAGTGACATCTTCTTTTTCCATTAGTGATATATTGCCAACTGCAATCCTTTGTCCGTTAATGTTGGCTACAATTCCCCCACCCTTAACTACCTCTGTATTCTCAACATTATGTAATTCTATTTCACCTAACTCATTGAGAATCGCTTTTGCCAGTGGATGATCAGACTCACGCTCAATACTGGCAAGATAGCTTAGTACCATGGCAGAATCTTCTGTATAGTATATCGTTTCTGAGACAGAAGGATCCCCAACAGTCAAAGTACCGGTTTTATCAAAAACCATGCTATTAACCTTGCTAAACTCGGTGATAACCTCACTCCCCTTCAACAGTACACCGTGACGGGCACCATTACCAATTCCGGCAACATTAGATACAGGCACACCTATCACTAATGCCCCCGGGCATCCCAGTACCAATAAGGTTATAGCCAGCTCTATGTTATTGGTAATAATCCACACGACGAATGCAAGAATAAGTACAACAGGTGTGTAATATTTAGAGAATCGATCAATAAACTTTTCAACTTGCGACTTAGAATCCTGAGCCTCTTCAACCAAATCAATGATCCTTCCAAACGTGGTATCCTCACCTACTCTGTCAGCAACTATCTGAAGAGTACCATTTTCTAAAATTGTACCTGCATAAACCATTGAATCCTTCTCTTTATTTACGGGCAATGATTCACCTGTTATACTTGCTTCATTTATATAGCCTTCACCGGAAATGACTCTTCCGTCTACCGGAACTTTTGCTCCAGTTTTTACAAGCAGCAGATCTCCCTCATTAACATCATCCACTTCTATCTCAATAAATTCACCATTCTCTATCATCTTTAAAGCACTTTCAGGAGCCATATCGGTAAGCTCTTTAATAGCAGAACGGGTATGTTTTAAAGTACGTTGTTCAAGATAAGCACCGAAAAGGAATAGGAAAGTAACAATTGCTGATTCTTCATAATTCTGTATAAGAAAAGCTCCAATCACCGCTATTGTGACCAGTACATCTATACTTACTACCTTTATTCTAATAGCCTGATAAGCTTGTAGTGCAATTGGGAGTGCACCAATTACAGTGGCTATAACCAGAGACCAGGTGAACAGATACAAATTATCAACTGTCCATTTACTTATGAAAGCAGTTGTAATAAGGATAGCACTCAAAAAGGTAATGAGATTCTTATTTTTAAATATAAAACTTTGCATACTACTATTATTTAATATGCAAAGTTAGGTATGGCAAAAGGTTATATATGTCACATAAGAGACATCTGAGTTTATTATTACATTAAAAAAAACACCTCGCTTTTATACTTTTTTCCTTAAAATTATAAAACCGATAATTATAACAGAGCATAACACAGCTGTGTAATATATATAGTATTGAAGAGATTCTTCCAATGTCATTTCAGGGAAAAGCATACCGCGAATTGTTCCAGAGGAATTCATACTTAAATGTATGAAAATTGCAATGCTTAAATTACCTAACGTGTTGTTATATGCCCAGGTATAGATAAAACTCGATGCTATAACTGCTATAAAAAAGAGAACAACCAATGGTATTGTTATAGTAAATCCACTGATTGCTGTTCCGGATTTTGCGAAAAATAGTGGGGCATGCCATAATGCCCATATGAATCCAACAAGTAAACTGGATTGTATAGGTTTAGATTTTGGACTTAAAATAGGCAATAAATATCCTCTCCATCCAATTTCCTCTGCTAATGGGCCAAATACTATTGGTACTATAAATACAATCGGAAGCCATGGCAGAAGTCCATAATTTACATCTCCTATACTACCGTCGAAAAGTACATATAAAACAAATGCTAAGCTATATATGAACGGTCCTACCAGTAAACTTATAATTATCCATCGTTTTTTTACACTTTTTAGTCTGAACCTTGAAAACAACTCTTTTATTCCTCTTTTACCTTCAAGGGCAGCTGTTAAGAGAATTGCAGTAATTGTAGGACTATACGCTCCTATGAAAAAAAGTAATAAAACTAAAGGTGCCGATTCAAAAGGACTAGACTCTATTTTGTCAAGTATTTGCAACCAGGCGGCCCACGATATTGCGTAAGTAATAACTATAAAAAGCGCCAGTTTCTTATTCATATCTGTTTGTTTTGGAGTGATACAAGAAAACTATTAAAACAAAGATATAATTAAAAATTTATTTATTTTATGAACAAAAACATGATTTTTCTCTTTGTTATATCGCAGATATTTAATAAATTGGCGCTTATAAACAGATTAAACTTTAGATTTCTCTATTTTATAACCTAACCTGGAAATGGATTTTTCTATTTTTTCTATTGACACTTTTTCTTCATCATAATTTACTTTTGCTTTGCTGGAATTAAACATCACTTTAACGCTTTCCGGATCAATTCCATCAAGACCCTTTAATGCACCCTCTATCTTCTGTATGCAAGATGGGCAGGTAAGTGTTTCTAGTTGTAAAGTAACTGATTTCATATTTTATCCTTTCTTTAATAATTAATTCTTAATACGAATCTCTATTTTTTTTGCAATACAAAGTTAGGTACTACAGGGAGTGAAAATTGTCACCATGGCGACACTGATCAACACTTCGGTTTAATTAACATTTTCTATGCTTTATATACAAATCAGACACCAAAATTAGTCTGACCAAACTCTTTATTAATCCTGTATTATATAACGAATATAAGAGCCAGATAAGAACTAAATAAGAACCAGATAAGAGTCAGTTAAGATTCTAGTTGGAGATAAGTTTATCTGTTATAACAAATATATCTGATGCTATTATAGATATTCGCAACAGCAAAAGTTGTGTCAATCTATATGAACATTATAAACAAATTCATGTTTTAATTTTAAAAATCAAATAGAATTTCAAAACCAGTTGTATGAGAAAACTGTTTTCTGTTCGCATAGATACTACCTCAATAATTTTATACCTGTTCACATTCCTGATTTTTACCGCATGTAATGAATTTAAAAATGACTCTGAAGGTATTATAGATGATTTTATATCAGTTACAGACTCAATAACTGAAGTAGTAGAAACAGTCAAGATATTATCTGCATCTGACATCAATTTAACTAAAGAGATTCAGTTTGAGAAATATATACTTGATGATCAGTATGAATATGAGGATACCATAAGATATTTTCAATGGAATAAAATAAAAGAAAAAATCGCTCACATTGAAAATGAGATCAACATAAACAGCGACTCAAAAAAGTTTGTGGTTTTCAGTAATTACAAAAATATGAATGGTGAAGCCCCAACTGTTCCAGACTTTGTAAGGAATGAATACAGGAGAGTATCAGATCATTATGGTATAGAACGATACCAGTCAGTACCTCTTTACAGTATTCAAGGAGATACAGTACTTGTACGTTATGGCAGAGATGGCTGGATAGCAAAAATTATTGATAATGATACAACAGAAATGATTAGAGTAAAAGGTGTCTCATTTGATGGAGAATATCTTATTCCTAACCGCTATTTGATAAACTGGGGCGATAGCATTAAAATCAATCAAGTTATTGCTGTAGATGTAACTAATCAGAATATTTCTGTTATAGAAAAAAGAGATAATACCTGGAATATACTAAGTATGAATCCGGCAACTACCGGAGTTCATAAGCCTCCATATGCTTCAGAAACCCCAATTGGCATATTCGCAATACAGGATCAAAAAGAGAAGATGTTCTACACAAAAGATGGATCAAATGAAATTGCAGGATATGCTCCATATGCATCCCGATTTACCAATGGAGCTTACATTCATGGAGTTCCTACCCAATTACCCCAAACCAGGATAATTGAATGGAGCAATACACTTGGCACAACACCACGCTCACATATGTGTGTGAGAGTTGCTTCATCGCAGGCGAAATTTGTATTTGACCTTATAACTGTGAAAGAGGCAGTTGTTGTTGTAATTGATTAACATTTTAGTTTATGAAAAATAGTATATTTGGGAACAATTTTCTCGAATTAAACTATGCGTACAGTTCTAATTTCTATTATATTTACTATAATATCAGCTTTCAGTTTCCCTATAGGAAAGGATATCCCCGTATATGACTATTTAGTTGAAAAGTATCAGTTTGATGACACTGAACTATTATTTCAGCAAATGAATCTTGAAGGATTGATTGATTTTAAAGCCTTTGAATCAGCATATTCCGGTTATAAAAAGTTAAATAAGGATAATAATCCTCTGCTCACTATAATCAATTACAATTTACCCTCTACTGATAAAAGATTGTACGTTCTGGATCTTAACAGAAAAGAGGTTCTGTTTGTATCATATGTTGCTCATGGCAGAAACAGTGGCGATAACTTTGCAACATCTTTTTCAAACAAAAGTGGATCCTATAAAAGTTCACTTGGTTTTTACAGAACTGCTGAAACATATAATGGGGGTAACGGATTTTCTTTGAGACTTGACGGTCTCGAAAAAGGAATAAATGATAAAACCAGACCACGTGCGGTTGTTATCCATGGAGCAGATTATTGCAGTGAGGATTTCATCAGATCAACTGGTAGGCTAGGACGAAGTTTTGGTTGTCCTGCACTGCCTCAGGAGTTGAATAAACCAATTATAAATACAATAAAGGATGGTTCAATCATCTTTATCTATGCTGATAAGTCTGAATATTTCACTTTAAGTGAAGTTGTATAGATTCTTTAAACTTTCTGATAGAACCAAATCTTTCAAGTATCTGTACCTCTTATAAACTGCTCATATGTTGAACAAAAACCATATTAAAGCGGTTTAATTTACAACATACAAAACTGTGTGTAACTCCTTAATCCGGCAATTCTATGGAAAGAGGCGGTCATTTAGAAAGTATTTGGCAAACCGAGGTAAAACACTACGGTCAGGAAAACATTAATTCAATACCAGATTCCGATATTTTAATCGTAGGTGCGGGCATCACAGGAATTACAACTGCACTGATGCTTCAGAAAAAAGGGTTTAAATGCATTTTGGTTGAAGCCGGCAACATGGGTTATGGCTCAACAGGAGGATCAACAGCTCACATAAACAACTACTTTGAGACACCGTATTATAAGGTTATCAAAACATACGGTCTCGACTCAGGCAAATTACTTGCAAAAGCTGCTAGGGAAGCAAGTGATATTATTAAGGATAATATAAATATTTACCAGATTTACTGTGATTATGCGATCAGAAATGGATATCTGTTTTCATTAGATGAAAGACAGGATGATGAACTACAAAATATAATCGAAGGAAATCATTTGGTAGGAATTGATGCTATCGAGACTAATACAAACCCTTTTAGAATACCATCTGTAAGAGTTATTGAAATTCACAATCAGGCACAATTTCATCCATTAAGATATTTAAGAATACTGCTCAAGGAGTTTGTACATTCAGGTGGTATGTTTTTAGAAAATTGTTCGGTTACTTCTAGTATTGTTGAAAATACAATTATCGTTGCTGACTCCAGCAAAGGTCCTATAAACTGTAAATATCTGATTTATGCCAATAATACACCTCCAGGTGATAGTATTTTAAACAAATATATCACCCCTTATATTCGTTTTGCCATGGCTCTAAAACTTAAAAATGGATATTACCCAGAAGCTATGGCTTACGATATGTTTGAGCCACACCATTCATACAGATCTCACACTCTTGATGAAAACGATTTTTTAATTGCAGGGGGTGAAGATAATATAGCTGATAGCTTAAATAACTCAAATAAAAGCTTTGAGAAACTTTATAAAAACCTTAAACTATATTTTGATATAGAAGAAATTGTATATAAATGGAAGACAAAACTTTATAAGAGTAAAGATGGTTTGCCATATATTGGATATTTGCCGGGAAATCATCAAAATGTGTTTTGTGCAATAGGTTACGGTGGTGATGATATAATTTTAGGTACAGTTGCAGCTATAGTAATTTGTGATATAATAACATCCGGAAACAGTAAATATGAGCAACTTTTTTCACCTGAAAGGATTTTAAAACATTGATTTACCTATAGAGCAATATTATTATATAATTACATATTAATACTTATGCATTATGTATAAAAAAGAAATTACTATAAAAAGGAGTGCCGAAAAAGTTTGGGAGGCACTAACCCACCCCGAGAAAATGAAAAAATGGTATTTCAACATATCAAATTTCGAAGCAAAAGAGGGTGAGATTTTTGATTTTGTTGTCTCCATAACTGATGAAGAAGGAGTACATGATTTTCGTCATCTGTTTAAAATTGTTGAAGTTATACCAAATAAAAAATTGAAACATACATGGGAGTATCCAGGTTACAGCCCGGGAATTTCTACTCTCACATGGGAACTGACGCCTGAAGGTGAGTCAACTAAAGTTTTATTAAAACATGAAGGACTCGAAAATATAACCGACGAAGATAGCAGGTATTTCTCTAAAGCAAGCTTTACTGCCGGATGGAATGATATTCTAAAAGAGATGAAAGAAAATTTGGAAAAGGAATAATAATATTATCTTCGCCATCTTACTAATAAATACATTAAAATAGAGAAAACATGAAGATCACTACTCTAATTCTGATTTTATTTACTCTTCTTTGCATTCAACCATCCAGTGCGCAATCGCTCGATCCTGTAAGAATAGGAATTGATGGATTATCTCATGATCACGTACATGGAATATTAAACAATTATCAAAAACGTAGCGACATACAGATAGTTGGGATTGCTGAGTCAGATAAAAAGAGAGCTAAAGAGCTTGCTGACAGATATGGATTTGATCTCAGTATGGTATATGATGATCTGCAAACTATGGTAGAAAAGACTAAACCAGAGGGGGTAGTTGCTTTTAATTCAATCTATGATCATTTGAAAACAGTTGAAGTTTGTGCTCCCAGAGGAATACATGTGATGGTTGAGAAGCCTTTGGCTGTAAGTGCTGAACATGCTGAAAAGATGAAGAGATTAGCCAGGGAATTCAATATTTATCTTTTAACAAATTACGAAACAACTTGGTATCCGACTATTTATAAAGCTTTTGAAATGGCTGTTTCAAATAATGAAATTGGCGAGATTAACAAGGTTATGATCAACGATGGTCATAAAGGTCCGGTTGAAATTGGTTGTTCTCCTGAATTTCTTGCCTGGCTAACTGATCCTGTATTAAATGGTGGTGGAGCTGTAACTGATTTTGGATGTTATGGTGCAAATATTATGACATGGATTATGCAAAATGAAATTCCTGAAACGGTTACTTCAGTTTTGCAGACAATAAAACCTGACATCTATCCAAATGTAGATGACCAGGCTACAATTATTCTAACATACCCTGATGCACAGGCAATAATTCAGGGATCATGGAATTGGCCTGTTGATAGAAAGGATTTAACAATTTATGGAAAAGATGGTTATGTAGAAGCATCTGATCAACATAACCTTGAATTCAGGCTAAATCGTTCTGCTCCTAAGCAGGAACTGAAAATTACTGATTTTCCACTGGAGACAAATGATCCTTTTAGTTATTTCTCAAGCGTAATAAAAGGGGAGATTAAAGTGAAAAACACCGACCTTTCATCGCTTGAGAATAATATAATTGTTGTAAAGATATTGGATGCCGCAAAGAAAAGTGCTGCTGAAGGAAAGACAGTTACTTTGAAATAATGAAATGGGTGAACCCAAAGAACTAATTAGAGCACTTACATTAAAAGACGCAGTTGGCGTTGGTTTAGGGGCCATAATTGGTGCCGGCATTTTTGTTGTAACCGGTGTAGCGGCGGGTGTAGCTGGTCCATCTTTTATAATTGGACTATTTATCGCAGGTCTGATTGCTGCTTTTAATGGTTTAAGTTCTGCACAACTGGCTGCTGTTTACCCGCAATCAGGTGGAACGTATGAATATGGCTATAGACTTTTAAATCCTGCTTTTGGTTTTTCTGCAGGCTGGATGTTTTTAATAAGTAAACTGACAGCTGCTGGTGTTGTAGCTATAGGATTTGGGAGCTATTTCTACCAGTTGGTTCCGATTTTATCTCCATTAAAATATTCAATTATTGCTGTAGTAATACTTACAATTGCAAATTACATCGGAATAAAAAAAGTTGGTAAATTAAACCTGGCTATTGTGAGTATCACATTGCTAACGCTTATATACCTGATTTTTAGCGGAATCACATTAATTAATACAGAAAATTTTATTCCGTTTGCTCCATTAGGCATTTCAGGAATTGCAGAAGCTTCAGCTTTACTTTTTTTTGCATATACTGGTTATGCCAGAATTGCCACACTTGCTGAGGAAGTTCGGGATCCAAAGAAAACTATTCCAAAGGCAGTTATAATAACTATAGTTTTAGCTATCACACTTTATATTTCTGTTTCTTTAATCGCTGTTGGGGTTATTGGTACAGAAAAAATGGCTGACAGTAAGTCACCTTTACAGATAGTTGCAAATTCCCTATCTACTCCGTTAATTAGTACCATTGTAACTATTGGAGCTTCAACAGCAATGTTAGGTGTATTGTTGTCTCAAATATTAGGCATAAGCAGAATGATGCTGGCCATGGGAAGAAGAAATGATTTACCTGCAATATTTAAAAGAATACATCAAAAATACCATGTTCCACACATAGGAATTTTAATTACTGGAGTAATTATTGTATTGCTAACTATTATCGGATCTTTTGAATTTATAGTTAGAGCAGCTACTTTTAGTATATTGTTGTATTACAGTATAACAAATATTGCAGCTCTGAAACAATCGCCGGAAAAACGAATATATAACAAAGTAATTCCAATATTGGGATTAACCGGATGTTTAACTATGTCTGTTTCATTGCCAATTAATGTTATTATTAAGGGAGTTGTACTGCTCCTGATAGGATTTATATTCAGATTCTCACTACATAAGTTGAAACGGTAATGAAATTACCATTTTATCTTTTATATTTCAATTTAGATTAATGCACCAACCATAAGTTTTAATAAATTAGTATCACATTTAACCTATAATATTGTTAATTTTCATTCTTATATTTATATTTGAATATTAATCTACTATTTTTGTTTATTGTTTTAAATAGGATGAAAGTAAACACTAAAATAAGGTATGGACTACGGACAATGATTGAAATTGCCGACTGTCAGCACAATGAGGGTATCCTTCAGAAGGATATCGCTGATAAACAGCAAATTTCAGTCAAATACCTGGACTACATCATCGGCGCTCTTAAACTAAAAGGCTTGATTAGAAATGTAGGAGGAAGAGGGAGTGGTTACGTTCTTGCAAAGCCGGCTTCTGAGATCACAATGCTGGATATCTATACTGCATTTGAGCCTGTGATGGTTGTACAATGTATCTCAGATGAATCATTCTGTGAACGCACATCGTTGTGTTGTAAAGCAAATTTGTACTGGAAACATTTTCACAAACAATTTGTAAAGATCCTTTCTGATAGTAATCTGGAACAGATTATGCAGGAAACCAAAGAGGATTGTGCAATATGCGTTTAGATTTTTTTTGTCTATTCATCCTACTAAAACTATAGCATAAAAGTATAACTAATTTAAAAATCACTATATACAAATATTTTAAGAATACTTTGAATCTCTTGGAGGTCAACTGTATTTACTAATCACAGCAATTCTATAGGATTAAAATATTACTAATTACTAAACTATTTTACACTTAATTATGAAGACGATTTTATCAAATGGCCTAACCAGATCTTTATTTTTACTAATGTTCATGGCAACAGTAGTAATTGCTCAGGCACAAACACTTTCTATTAAATCTTCAACCGTTACTATTAACGGAGAGACAAATGTTAATCACGATTTTAAGATTAATGCGACTAAAGTAAATGGCAAAATGACAATTGCAAACAATCGCCCTGAAACACTCACAGTGGAGATTCCTGTAAAGTCTCTTATCAGTGGAGAAAATCTGATGGACAAGAAAACTCATGAAGCTTTTAATGAACCTAAGAATCCGACAATCTTATTCAACATGACCGAATTAAATTCAATTCAGGTTACAGGAGATAATATTGCTGTAACAATCACAGGGAATCTTAGTTTTAGCGGTGCCACCAAAAAGGTTACACTAAAAGCAGATGGAAAAACTGCAAGTCCGGGAGTTTATACATTTGAAGGTTCACTACCGATAAAGATGAGCGATTATGGTATGAAGCCACCCACAGCAATGTTAGGCACTATGAAAACTAAGGATCAGGTTACAGTTAATTACAAAGTGACCTTTGAAGGAGCCGCAGTTGACTTCGACACAACAGCTTACACACAAAATAAATAATAAAAAAATCTAATTAAAACATTAAATGAATATGAAAAAAAGAAGTCTCCTGGCTGTAGTTGCTTTATTAACTACCTGCATTGCTTTTGCTCAATTACGTCCAACTAACAAGGATGGTATTAACATTTTTGAAACACCTAAGACAGATACAGAATTTAAAGGTTTGAATGTGAAGATAGGTGGTGCACTTACACTTCCCTACTCTACACTTGATCACAGCAACGCACATGGAGAATATGTGAGTGATAATGACCTTACACTGGTCCCTCTGACTAATAACTTTGGGTTACCACAGGCAAACCTATTTATTCAGTCTAATCTGTCAGATGGAATTTACCTGAATTTTGAACTTTACCTGGCATCTCGCCACCATAACGAAACATGGGTAAAAGGTGGTTTTCTGCAATTAGAAAAAATGCCTTTCCTCACCTGGGATTTTGTTGATGATATTATGGAAGTTACTACAATTAAAGTAGGTCAGTTTGATGTTAATTATGGAGATGCACATTTTCGTCGCTCAGATGGTGGTCTTACTTTCTACAATCCATTTATGGAAAACCATATCATGGATGAATTTGCAACAGAGATAGGTGCAGAGGTTGACGTTCATCTTGGAGACTTCACTCTTGTGGGTGCAATTACTAACGGACAGCTTAATCCTTCATTACAGAAGATTGATACGACTCTGGCTGCAAACAGATACTCTAATGGCAAGATGAATCCCGCTCTGATTGGAAAGCTGGCTTTTGACAAGCAGATTAATGACCAGTTTCGTCTTAGAGTAAGCGGATCAGGTTACTACACTGCTGGATCTTACAGAAACACTCTATTCAGTGGTGACCGTACCGGTTCAAATTATTACGGAGTTATGTATCATGTTGCACCAGGAACATCGGCTTATACAAATGGTAGATTTAGTCCGGGTTTCGGAGATAAGGTAAAAGCTGTGATGGGAAACTTATTCTTAAAGTATTCACCTGCAGATGGCGTTTCGTTTGAATCATTTACTACTCTGGAACAGGCAAAAGGACGCAGTACAAGTGAAAGCGAACTTAGAGATGCAAATCAGTTTGTAACCGACTTAGTAGTACGTTTTGGTGCAAATGAACAGTTTTATGTTGGTGGACGATACAATGTGTTAAAAGCTGATATGGCATCAGCTGGAGAAACTCCTGCCTATAAAGCGGATATTAACCGTACTGCAATTGCTGCAGGTTGGTACATGACCAAAAACATTATGGCTAAAGTAGAGTATGTCAAACAGAATTATGATGGTTTCCCAACTAACAGCATTTATTCTGATGCAGAATTCAATGGATTGACTTTGGCTGGATCAATAGCATTTTAATTAACATTAATAAAGGTATACCAAACCGGTATTTACTACCGGTTTGGTTTTAATCTCTCAGGTTAAGTTATGAAACAATTTATATCAATATTCACTATATGTTATCTATTGTCACTTACTTTAAGTGCACAGCTTAACTCATATCCTGTTACTGTGGATGTAAAGGATAAAAGTGTACTTTCGATTCATGGGAAAAGTAATGTCGTTGATTTTACATTCGATCAACCAAGTAAGGAGTTTATAGATAATAAACTATATGTTGTTGCTTCTTGGAAAAACGATAAAATATATTTAAGTGAGAGTAATCTGGAGATTCCTGTAAAAAGCTTCAACTCCAGTAACAAGATGGCGCTGAGAGATTTTAATAAGTTGGTAAAGTCTGATCAATACCCTAAAATGCTTATAAAACTTGATCATATTGAACTTGCCGACAGATCTTCAACATCAGCAGTAGGAAATGCTGTTATTGATATTACAATTACAGATGTTACAAAAAGATATATTTTCCCTGTAACAACAGGTAAAAATGGAAATAACTTTACTTTCGATATAACAAAAGAGATCAATATACGTGATTTTAACCTGACACCTCCTGTTCACATGATGGGAATGATAAAAGTTGACGAATTAATCACCATCAATCTGTTCATGGAGTGTGATATTCTACCGTTAGATCAGGCTGAGCTTACAAAGTAAGAATCTGCTCACAAATAATACCTCAACACCTTTTTCAAATAATATAGTTATAAACCTTTATTGTCAGTATTTACTATTTAGTATTGACGACAGTTGTATTTTATTGTAAAAGACACCAAAAGTTAAAGTTTAAATTCTATTTTTGTAAAGCATTTAACATTAAATTTCTACGAGTAGAGAGAACATTAAATCAATCAGATAATTAAGATGGAAAAGGCCTATTTAGTCGAAAGAATCAAAACACATTTGCATGTACTCTGTAATGAGATAGGTGAACGCAGGGTTGGAAGCGAGAAAAATCGCTTAGCAACAGATTACGCAGGTAAGATATTGAAGGAGTATGGCTGGCAGACAGAAGCAAACAAACTATCTGTTATTGATTGGAAAACAGAGGGAGCTGAACTGACTTGCGGTGATAAATCTTTTGAAGTGTTTTCATCACATTACTCGCTGGGTTGTTCCGTAGAAGGTGAATTGATTGCTATCGATACAATTGACAAGCTTGAACAATCAAACATAACAGATAAGATCGTTCTTTTATACGGAGACATCTCCTCACAACAGATTGCACCAAAGAAATTTCCTTTTTGGAACCCTGAAGAACATCAGCATCTCATTTCTGTCTTGGAAAGAAACAGACCTCTTGCAATAATAACAGCTACAAAGCGTGATTCAGCATTGGCGGGTGGTGTATATCCATTTCCTATGTTCGAGGATGGTGATTTTGATATTCCTTCAGTTTATATGACAGATATAGTAGGTGAAAAGCTGCTCAAATGTAAAGGAGAAACTGTAGAACTTGTTTCCAAGGCAAAGCGTATTCCTGAAATAGCTTACAATATCATTGGGAACAATAGCACAGAAAACAGTAACAGAATAGTAATCACTGCTCACATTGACACAAAGATTGACACTCCGGGGGCAATTGACAACGGAACAGGAGTGGCAGTTCTACTGGTTCTGGCTGAGATACTGAAAGACTGTTCGATAAAACATCCAATTGAGCTTGTCGTTTTTAATGGAGAAGACTACTATGGAGCACCTGGACAGGTTGAATATGTAAAACAAAACTCAGGTAAATTCTCCGATATCCTATTGAATATCAACATTGATGGTGCTGGGTATCATGAAGGTTTTTCATGTTTTTCTCCCTTTAATCTCCCTGAAAATGTCAGCACAGCCTTTAAAGATATGCTTTCTGATAATCCTCTTATCATTGAAGGATTACCATGGTATCAGGGAGACCATAGTCTTTTTTTACAGAACAGAACTCCTGCTATTGCTGTGAGTTCGAACTGGTTTATTGAAAACATGGAGAGTCAGGAGATTACCCATACTCCAAAAGACAACCTGGGTATTGTCAATTTTGAGCGAGTTGCAGAGTGTGCAATTGGAGTTAGGGATCTGATTAGAAAGATTGGGAGCTAAATTAATTACTCCATTCTTCCGGTATATGCATCTACACCTGATTTGCTCATTGGCTGTGCAAAGAACTTCTCAGCAGCCTTGGCTATCTCATCAACCCATGGTTGTTCTCCTCCGGCAAATTGAACTACCCATAGCTTGAGCTCTTTCTTGTGCCAATTTACAGAACAGTTAGTACCCCAGGCTCCACCATGACCAAACCATGCATCTTCGCTATCCTCTTCAGGTGCTGATAAACCTAGTGAGTAACCACTCAGCCCCTTAGGACGTGTGGAAAGTGCTAGAAGATTCTTCACTGTCTCTTCTTTCAGGATGCGATTACCATTATCTCCTAAGCCAAGATTCATCAGCATCTTATAAAACTTTAGCTGGTCATTGGCAGTTGTCCAGAGACCAGCTCCGGCAGATGCAAATACATGTGAGTCATTATAAGGTCGTTGCTGCCAGTCCATTTCTTCAACCCACTCGGCTGGAGCATCCTTGCTGTACTTATATAGCTCTATCTTGTTTTTAAGCTGTTCATCAGTAGGCCAGAACCATGTAGACTTCATTCCAAGGGGATCAAGCACCTCTTGCTTTAAATAGTCCTCCCATTTCATCCCTGTGACCACTTCAACAACAGCTGCACCAATATCAATTCCTGTGTTGGAATAGAGCTCACGTGTACCCGGCTCAAACATGATAGGCGAAGCCGCAGCGATAGAAGCTGTCTGGCGAAGGGGTGCTCCTCCAGACCATCCACCACCCCTGACATCAGGACGCTTGGCACTAATTTCGAAAGGGAAGCCACCAGTATGGTTTAGTACCATACGGATAGTAAGTTCGTTCTTTGCTTTACGAAGGGTCTTTACACTGTCATTTTCAGCAACTAACACCCATAACTCATTAAACTCAGGAAGATACTTAGAAACAGGGTCGTCGAGCGAAATACGCCCCTCTTCCACCAGTTTAGCAATTGTCACTCCGCAAAATCCTTTTGTCTGTGAACATTGCATGAACACATTATCCATACCTATTGGGCGCTTTTCTGATACGTCGGCATAGCCTATGGCGCAGGTTTCCTGCACACCGTCCTTATAGAACACGCTAATAGCACCGGACAGCTGACCACTTTCCACATAGGGTTGCAGCACTGTCTTAGCATAACTTGTATTTGAGTCTTTAGGTCCATTCTGGGCTGAAACTGATAAACAAAACACAGCAATCAGCAAAAAAAACGTTTTCTTCATGTTTTTTATGATTATAATTAGTTTATAGTGAAGAGGTAATCAATTAATAGTAAACACTTTTATTGAATTATATTATTATTAGTTACTTTCCGATACAGAATGTGAAACGTTATACTTAACGTGTTGATTTATAAAAAGAAAAGCCCGCTTGTTTAGTAAGCGGGTAACAAACTGGTAACAAAATACAAAGAACATTGTACTTTTGCGGGCTTTTCTGTATCTCAAAGATATAAATATTATTTCTACTAAAAGTATTCTTAACCGGTAAAATTGTGATACTGATATTTAATTTTGTTCTTATCTAAATAATCAGAAAACAGATCTACTGCATCACTTTTGGAATAACTTGTTTTTATCTTTACTAAAAGATCTTCATCTGTTTCTACATTCATTGCTTTTTTTATTGCGGACAAATCATATAAGGTTATAATTCTTTCCTCACTAAATCCACTACCTGAATCATATGATTGTAAAGTTAATTCTCCATTTGTAAGCTCTAAGAATATACTTCTACTTATATCATGATCATCTTTGTATATTTCCATAGTGTTTTTTGTATTAAAGTTAATACATTTTCTAACATCTTGGATCAATAAATTACAATCTTTTTAAAATATTTGACGCATTTCAAAGCGTTTTAAACAACTTTCTGCAATTTAGTGAACAATGGTATCAATAAACTATTTCAATAGCTCCGTATTTAGCAATTCAATATCTGTATTAAAATAGATAACCCCCACTATCCGGATTTGTGGGGGTCTTATAAATGTTGAACATTTAAACATTCATTTAATCATGCTGTGATTTTTATTTTACTCAATTGTTTAATATCATTACTTTGTCATTCTTAGGATCTTCTTCAAATTCATTCAGTATATCCAAAGCATGAGATAATACAAAAGCTATCGTTGCAAGTCTTCCGGTATCAACGGCTTCACCTCTTTCAGATAAATCAAATAAGGAATGTTTTACCATCTCAATTGTTTCTGTTGCTACTAAAAAGCGGTCTACTGCTGCATTTACATTTTTCATATCGATAATTTTTAATATTAATAATAAGTGCAAATATAAGGCATAATATTTATATAAAACGCTTATTATCAATTATTTAAGGTCGTTAATAGCGACCAATCACTTAACTATCTGATTATAACTATAATATGAAATAATGTTTAATGAAGTTTAACATTAAACGTTCTAAGTCTCTGATAGCGACCACTTTAAGCGTTGTCCGCACAGGACAATAATATCAAATGATTATCAGTATTTTACATAAATGGTGGCACTAAAAGTGGTACTGATTAACGTAAAACCTTGATTTTTTATTGAAATATTGCAGTCAAAATTTAACTTTTATACCAAGCTGATGACCGAAATTCAATAAAACAATCCCGGACCTTTCTAACGGGCAAAGAAAAACCCGGCTGGAGGCCGGGCGATATAAGGTCGTGGATAGAATAGCTGCCCAAAAGTGATTTCGGGGCCGATTAATTTGCCCCCACCGGCTCCCCTCAAAGGGGAGAGATTATCAGGTAATTGGTTGGATGTTGTTGTGATACAAACCGTCCGTTTGTATGTTGTATAACATGTTTTAATTACGAATAAAATTGTAACTTTGCACATATAAATACGTGTGAATTGGATATAACAATAAATAAATTACGAGATTACAGCCATTTATTTAACTTATGTCAGACTGATTATGTTGATGATGAGCAATTAATCATACATTTGAATTTATTTGTAAATCCACACGATGTATTATTGATTGCTCAATTAGCTATTTATATAAAGAAAAAGCATCCGTATATAAAACGCATAAGAATTCAGGGGAGCGCTTCTTCCATCGATTATTTGCAAGACATCGGGCTTATATCGTTTTTAAAATCAAATTACGAGCAGCCCAGGACTATTCGTTTTATAAACAAGTGCACAGCAATGCCCATAAGGCGCGTTGGTCAGTCTTTTATAGAGGAGTATGTACAGGAGACTTTGAGATATATCGGTAATATTTGCAAAGGCAAAGAGCTAACCATGCTTTCGGTAGGGATAAAAGAGTCTATAAATAATGTATATGACCACGCCGAATCAGAGATAGGAGCCTATGTTTTTTGCCAGTATTATCCAAAATTAAACGTAATACGCGTTTGTGTGTCGGATTATGGAGAGGGTATTCCGGCTATTGTGAGGCGTAAACATCCGGATTTTTCCGATAGAGGTTGTATACTGTGGGCATTAACTGAACATAACACGACCAAATCGCTTCCGAGCAATGCAGGAATGGGTCTGTCGATCATACGAAATTTTTCGATAACAACAAGAGGCAAACTAACAATTTGGACGGGCAATTGTTGTTATTTATGTAGGGACGGCGGACTGGAAAGAATTATTAAAAATATAGACGGATTTAAAGGTACTTTAATTGAGTTGGATATACATGTTGATAACTTAAATGACGAAGAGGATGTATTTGATACTTTTTGAAGTAAATTACGAAAAGAAAGAAGATTATTATGAGAACAATCAGAATAAAAGCACAAGTTAAAGGAACGAGCACCAACGATGAAGGTTGCACATTAAAATATTTACTGTTTCCTTTTTTTGAAAACAATGAATCTGTTATTGTATCGTTTAAAGATACTACACCGATGTCATCATCGTTTTTTAATTCGTCTTTTGGAGAATTGATTGATGAGTTTGGCTACGATTCTTTCAAGAATATTGTTTTGCCAAGGGATATAACTGCCTCTCACTTGAAGCTGATAAAGATGTATATTGATATGCACAGACAAAACGAGACTGCTTGATTAGACTTTACTATGTTTTTATCGGGATTATCATGGCCGAAAGGCTGAATGTAACGGGTATGCTTTAAGTGAATTACGACAAAAAATAATATAGCATGTCAATCTTCCAACCAACTCATATCTTCGATGTTATTCAAGGGCAATATTTCATTCACGTTTAGCACTTCATATATGGTTGCTATGACACTATTGTCATGGCCATATTTTACAGTTGTCTTCACATTCGCTTTGATTGAATCACCAGGGCGTATATCCAATTTTCTTTGCTGGAATCTTATAAGCCAATCATCATCGAGTATTTTTGCAGAAATTGTTCGGCCTCCATATTTAAAATCCCACATTGAACTGCCCAGATAGTCTGGTTTTTTTACTTTGAGTATCATTAATACTTGACTAGACAATGATTCTTTCGTCAACAACTCCTCTATATTTTCAGGACTGAAATTAAATGACAGGTTAAAATCAGCTTTTTGATGTCCGTCTATCTCCAGATACGCTTTATCGCTTTGATTCAAATGTGATAATGATTGATTAATAAGAGAGATATTTTTTATAAGTTTTGGTATCGGTATTGGTTCATAATAAGGGAATGACTTTATGTCCATTTTCACAGCTTCTTCGTAAAGTTCCTTGCGTATCTCTATTATTTCTTTAGCATTGGTTATACTTGTTTTCCCTTCCAGTCGATTTATGATTATGTATTTAGCTTTCACCAAATAATGACCTATAATCTTTTTCCAGTCGCAATCCTTTAAAGCCTCATCCGGTAGACCTTTTAAAGCATTAATCAACCACGTCTTCATTGATCCGGATTGAATATCTTCGAGCAGAATAACGGGGTCTAACTGCGAATTAATTCCATTTATCAAATCTCTGTCAAGATTCTGGAATGAGTTGATAATATCTGTCATGGTCTGAAAAACACGAGACGGATTTTCAGATTTCTTGTCAAAATCTATTGTTATACAAAACCCAGGACTTGATAAATCTTTCATACTCCTATTTTTTCTCAAAGTAAGTAAATTCATATCAATTGACCAAATTAAAACTTCACCTTCACCCCAACCAGGTGCCCGGTTTGATTATCGGGAACGCTGTACAGGTAGTTGTACTCAACCCCTGTGTTTATGTGAACACCGGTAAGTTTACCGTCAATCCTGTCTGCCTGATCTTGTGTGATTTTTTCATAAGCTCCATATGTTGCCTGACCTTGTTCCTCCTGTGGCTCCCTGCTGTGGATTCTACATCACTACATGAACCTCACGGCATTTAAAGGGTGCGTTCCCTGTCTTAATAAAATAGTCAGTTGGCACCACATCTCCATTTTCATCGTACTCCAGGAAATATTCCATTTGCCCCTGGATGAATAGCTTCACCCCAAATGTAGGATTTACACTCAGATAATTTCCTATTTCATTCATCGCATCGGCCAGCTTTTGAACGGATTTAAACCGCTTGATCTGGTCTGGCGATTCGGCGTAGACTTTGAATGATTCAATAATGGATTCCTCCACTCCATCCCGGATTACTACCTTTCCCTTTTGAATTTCAAAACTATTATTGTAAATGAAGCCCGGTAAATGGCTGTTAGCCCTCAGGATTGAATCAACAATACCATCAATAGCTGGTATTTCAATCATCTCCTTTTTGATCGGCAAGCCCTTGAAATCTTCGGCAATCCTGCTTCTTACAAATTCAATAATATAGTCCTCGTTCGGCTTCGGTCTTTTTGGCGGGATGTTAATAATATCTGGAATGATCATATTCCCCAGTTCTTCAATAGTAACCGGGTCCTTCCCTTTGATGATCTTTGTAACTTCGTTGAAAATCATCTGTAGATCTGTCAATGATATCTTCAAATAATTGATCTGCTTAGCTGCTTCACTTTCGTAAAACTTCACCAGTATTTTTTCTCCATAATTTTCGCTGTTAATAGGTTTACTCTTTGTTAATGTCCTTCATAAGCTGTATGAAATCAGCCTCATCTTTATCAGCCTTCTTTTTCGCCAGCTCTTCCGGATCTTCTGCGGGTTCCTTTTTACTCGCTTCTTCTATTTTGGCGAGAAGTGCATCAAACTTCTCCGACTGTTTCTCTACAAGGTTCAAAAGCTTCTCCACTCTGTCTGTTTCGTTACTCATAATCTCAATTTAAATAATTAATATTAAACATAATGATAATTATATAATCACTGTAATTCACCACCTGTCTGATAATCAATGTAATCGATTTATTCTTTACAAATCGTCAAATTTAACCGTTCCGTAATATTAGAAAATTGTTCACGAAACTGCTTATTTTGGTCGTTTTGCATCCGTTTTCTGATTTTTTGGCGTTAAAAAGATATTTTTGCTATTATCGCATTTTGCCTCAGCTTTCAATTGAAGTACTTTCAATCATCACCCTCAGGAAAAAATTCTCTTTTATTTTCTCAAAAAGATCCGGTATCAACTCAAAATCTATATAGCCACTTCTAAGCGACTTTAACAGATTTCTCTTATCGTCCATAGTTAAGGCAACCTCAACTTTACCGAATAACTCAATGTCTCCGGAATGATCCGCAATTCCCCTTGTTAGGTGGTTCAATTCTGTAATATTAAAGGTTCCTGTTTTCAGTCCTGAAATAATGATCTTCTTATCCTTTGCTAAAATTCTTTGTTTCATAATCATTCAGTCATTTTTGCAATTAATGAATTTACTTGTTCATCTGTCAAACTGTCAAAATCTATTTTCTGCTCAATCTTAGTAGGTGCTTCAAATCCTAATATTTTACTGATACTATCTAAAGATTTTTGTTTGTCATAGAATTTAATTTTTATTTCATTTCCGTATTTCGTCTCCCTCGTTGCTACTTCCTGAATACAGTCTTTAATTTCCTTTGGGAGTTCTTTGTAGGCCTTTAAGGTCATCCATCCCTCCCGGATCATACTTGTATCACTAAACGCAATCTTTTTATGTTCTTTCAAAACTTTTAAGGCTGTGATACCTGCTGTTTTCTCCAGGTCGGCCTGTAATGTTTGTATAAACTTTTGAATTTCAACATTTTTCAACAACCTACTGCCACTTGAATAGGCTGTTTTCTCTGAATACCCGGCTCTTAGTGCAGCTTGTGTAGCATTCAAATCTATCACATACTCATAGCAAAATTTTTCTTGTCTAGCTGTCAACTTTTTCATATACACTTATTTAAAAATATTCTTTAAACTTTTGCTTTATATCTTATTTAAGAAAATAATTTATTTGCTTTTCTTGCAATAGTAACCGGCCTATATGTTTCTTAACGTAATTATTAATTTTTATTTCCATTGGAATATATTATATCATTAAAATTATGCCCTCTGGCTTCACTACGTCGCTAATTTAAGAACATTAACCGCAAACTGGCATAACTTCCCACAAAAACAACTAAAGCTTTTAAACGGCTTTAAAATGGCTTGATTGAATTCTATCTATTAGGGTTCTGCTATACATAATTTTTAATATTTAATTGTGAATAGTTATTTGATCTTTTACTTTTTTTGTCTCAGTTATTGGTATTGCATTCTGTACAAATGCTCTGTAATTACCTATAAACATGAATAGCCAGATAATCAGTATCTGAATTATCTATATATGAAGATCCTTCTTTAAAAGTAAATACTTTACCAGTCTCCTTGGAAATCGCTTTAACCCCGTTATATTCAGTCCAGGACATTCCAGATTCTGTTTTATATTCTTCTCTTATACGTGGTCCCTCAAAAGTCCATTTCTCTGGTGTAAACCGATATCCGTCATTCACTTTAAAAACTACGACCGGAACAGTATCCAATCCGAAATATTTAGCAAGGTTGCATCTGTGGTTTCCATCAAACAATCCTAAAGTATCGGAGGGCATCACTATTTTTTCTTCACCGTCAACTATCGAATATACTTCGGTCTTGGATGGTGGTATCAATTTCCCGCCATTTAAAAGGATGTCAATCATTTCCACGTGAGACTTTATATCACCTGTAAATATATCTGTATATGGGTGTAATGTTAAATTGTACTCCTCAACTCTCAGAATTTCAGAATTAAACTCTCTTTGCCATCCACCATATGATCTCAAATTTTCAAACTTCATCTTATCGGGGTCTGTTTCCCATTCAATTTTCAAACCCTTACTTATAGCTTCTTTCTGCTGTTTGATCTTATTGAGAAGGTTTATCCTGCTATTTGTTTGCTCAAATATTCCCATATTATTATTTTAAAATGGTGTTTCTTCTTCTACCTCATAATGAGATTTATAACTGTTTGAATAACTTCCTGAAGGTGCTTCATCTTTAAAATTGGTGATGCAATCGTCTACCCAAAAATCAATGTTTCCGGTGCGCCCCTCTCTGTTCTTTTCAATCATAATTTGACCTAAATTTCTATCAGCATTATCATCATAATATGATGGTCTGTGAATGAATAGGACCGCATCAGCATCTTGTTCAATGGCTCCACTATCTCTTAGATCTGATAATAAAGGCACTTTGTCGGCTCTACTCTCAACACTTCTGTTTAGCTGTGATAAAAGTATTACAGGAACATTCAGATCCTTTGCCATTATCTTAATTGCTCTTGAACAAGCTGAAACCTCATCATTTGTTGTTTTACCTTTCAGTTGGTGCATATCTATTAATTGTAGGTAATCTATCATTATTAGATCACATTTACCTTTTCTTTTCATCTTCTTTGCTTGAGACCGTATCTGCTGAACTGAAATAGAAGCTGTATCATTAATTGATATTGGTAATTGTGAGAGTTGCTCTAAAGATTCTGCCAAACTAATGTACTCTTCCTGTGATAGCCTACCCTCTTTGAATGCCTCTGAGTTGATCCCTGAATGAGCGATTGCCATACGGTTCATTAAAGCAACTTTAGGCATCTCCAAAGAGAAAATTAATACATTGTTGCCTTTCTCTGCTGTTTTTCTTGCACAATTGAGCAAAAACGCTGTCTTGCCCATTCCCGGACGTGCAGCTAACACATAAACACATCCTTTTTGAAATCCGTGAAGTACATTATCAAGCTTTTTTAATCCGGTGTGGATTCCTACCGGGTGCCCCTCCTTTGCTCTTTTCTCCCTTTCCTGATATTCTTTGTAAGCCTCAACTGCCAGTTTGTCAATTGATATAGTAACCCCCACATCAGTAATATCAGATAGATTCTCAACTTCGTAAATATGATTGCTGATCAGATCATCCACATCTACGCTCATATCTTTAGAATCATTCAGGGTTTGTGCGCATTTCATCATCAACATTCTGCGCATATAGTCCTGAAAGACTATCATTGCATGAGTTTTAATGTGAATTGCAGAGGTTGTTATGTCTGAAAGTTCAGCTAATTGATATACTTCTACTTTACTTTTCCGCTTCTTTAGCCCCTCAGACACTGTTATAAGATCAACATCTGAATGTGATTCAATTTCAAGTATTACACTGTAGATCTCATTCAAATGCTCATCATAGAACATATCGGGTTTAAGGAAGTCCATAACTTCATATATCGCTGTTTTCTCTGATAATAACGCTCCTATTGTTGCTTTTTCAGCCTCCGGACTGTGTGGCATTACATATGTGTCGTTAATCGAGTTTTTGCCTTGCACGGCTTGTTGTGATCGCTGTTTTGCCATTTCCGTTATTATTAAGTTCGAATATTCCTTTCCAATTATTAGCCATTGATCGCTCAGTTATCTCTTTTGCGACCTTAGGATCATTATTTGAAAGTTTTTGAAGTTCCTTTACAAATGCTTTCATACCCCTTACCGTTTTATATGGATCTTTAATTTCTTTTTTATAAGCAATCCATTCAGATACTATAGGTTTTAAAAGAACATTTTCATTAGAAAATAAATCATCAATACTCTCTGTTTTTATTTTTTTATCTTTGACTGTATCTGTGACTGTATCTGTATCGGCTTTTTTGGGTTCACTTGGGTTATTTGGGTTAGCTTGGGTTTTTTTTAACCCAGTGGGTTTTTTGGGTTCACTTGGGTTATTTGGGTTTCTTGGTCTCCCTCCCTTTTTCCCGTTTTCCCTATTACGTTCAACAATAGCTTCATATTTTCTTGTATTTGAATCTATTGATGTTCTGATAAAAGTGAATGCCATTAGTACCATTGGAGGTAATTCTTGCATCACTTCTCCAGTAATATGGTAATGGAAAATCGCATCAAGTAATAACCCTTTGTCTGATTGCGATAAATCCTTTATTGCTTCATATTGTTGTACATATATTATAATCCCGTCTCTTTTCATATCTAAAATTTTATATATACAATTGATTATCGCCTTTTAGGCTTTAGCTTCAGCTGTCCGGTTAGCAAGCTTTCAATCAATACAAGGGATTCACCCTCGAAAATATTGTTATGTTTGGTGTGAATTTCTTTATTCAACCCGTATCTATCTATGAGTAATTTTTTTGCATCTTCAATCATAATTTCTTTCAAAAAGATTTTTAAAGTCGGACTGAATTATTTCACCAACTGTCTGAATGTCTTGGATATTGGTTTTCTGTGGTGTGATATAATATAACTTGTACCTTACATTTTGCTTTTCTACCCATTGATCATTTATAGTTATTCCTTTGTCTCTTAGGGTTTTAACGTATGATCTTGGGTCTGCATACCCTAACTTAATAGTGATGTCTGTAACGCTGTATTTTCCGGTTAACAATAGATCATAAACTTTCTTTTGGCGTTTAGAAAGTTTTATTCTATCTTTGCTCTCACACACACACGTGGACAAATCATTTTGCCCCTGTGACGGTTCCAGCCGTCCGGGGGCTTCTTCTTTTGGTTTCATCCTGGCCTCCTTCCTGTTACCACATAATTAGTTGCCTTTCTGTCTGTCTCATCTACGGTTTCCACCCGGTTCCTCTTAAGCCAATTTTCAACCTCCTCTCTATCGAAATAAAGCTGCTTACCTCTTGGTCGATAATGAGGAATTTTGTGGCAACTTGTTAACTTGTACAAGTATGAGCGGCTTAAGCCGGTGAGTGCCACTACGTCTTCTATCGTCAGTACTTTTTTTGAAGCCAACAATGTGTTTCTTTCGATTCTGTCTAACTGATTTTTTACATCTTCCATATCCGTTATTTTATGGCTGCAAGCCTGTTATTTATTCACATCACAAAGTTGGGCACAAAAGGGCAATAAAAAAGCTCTATATAGATACTATATAGTACCGATATAGAGCATAATATATTGTATGTGTGTGATTTAACTAAATATTTTTTTTATTTTGTCAGCATCTTTTACTTTAATACTATAGGTGTTTATATTCTTCCACCTATTCGCATAATCATTTTTTCCAAATAGTTGCTTAAATGGTTCCCACGATCTTACTTTGATCCTTTTCTCACCTCTCCACTGAGTTATAGTTAATCCAAGTGTATCACTTGCGAGTCCAGCAAATAAAGCCAGTTGATTGCCATTGCCATTGAATCTATAATCCGGGTTCATAAACCCAGCCTGAATGGCTTTATCAAATATCTTCCGGGCTTCTGGTGTGTCCAGAACATCAGGGATTGATAAAGCAGCATGATCGTGTTTTTCGTCATTGATTTCTGATAAGCTTAAGATTTTTTCTTTCACTGTTTCAATTAAGTTGGTATACAGGTTGATATATTTTTTATCATCTCTCAGTATACACAATCTCAATCGCTCATTCATTAGTTCTTTAATTTCAATCAACTCCGACTTAGTGGAATTCTCAATTTTATTTGCGTATATTATAGCATCCTGCTGTATATCTGGCTCATATCCATCAATAATAAAAGATACTACATCGTTGTATATACCCTTTTTGACCAACAAATCAGTATTAATTATTATACCTCCATCCTTATCATTAATACCAAAATGTACCATTGACAAATCTATATTTTTTGTTTTCATAGCTACCCGCTTTTATGTGAATTAATTATTAAAATCTATTTCTATATCTTTAGGCTCTTTGGCTGGCTCGGTTATGTCATCACTTAGACTTGGGATTCGGTTAACAGCTTCCTGCTTTACTTTATCAACTACCTTTGCATAAATCTGAGTAGTTGATATTTCTTTATGTCCTAAGAGCTTTGAAACTGTATATAGATCCACTCCCTCGGTGATCATTAAAACCGCAAATGTGTGCCGTCCTGTATGAAATGTCACATCTTTTTTAATACCGGCTCTTATACACCATTTAGAAAGTTCCACCAACAAATATGCAGAGTATTTGAATCCTGAGAAAACAAGATCATTATCATTACCTCTTTCACCCATAAATGGAACAGCCTGATCGCTTATGTCTAAGTATTCTCGACCGCCTGTTTTCTTCTGTTTGAAGTTGATCCTCGTATAATCACCAAAGTTTTCCACATCTCTCCATCTCAACCGTTCAATGTCACTTTTTCTTAACCCGGTTAAACAGCTGAACAGGAATGCACGCTTCAATACAGGCTTTTTACAGGGTGTATTAGCAAGCTTCTTTACTTCATCAAAGGTAAGGTAGACACGCCCTGTTTCTTCCGTTTTAAAGCCTTCTATACCTCTTAATGGATTGATCGGAATTATCCTGTCATCAAAGGCTTTGTTTATACAGGCTCTAAGCTTATTGAAATAAGATACTTTTGAGTTTTGGGCTAATGGTTTTGATGGATAACCATTTCCATATTTAGACTTATGTAAGTCTTTACCGGTTGTATTCAGGAACGATTTAAAGCCCTCAATCCATTCCGGTGTAATGTCTCTGAAGGTGGTATCTTCTGAACAGTATCTTTCGAGATGTTTTAAGCAGCTAAACCAGTTTTGATAATTACTTTTGCTTTCCTGGTTTTTAGCTCTCTCATTACACATATGCCTGTAATATTCAAGGAATGGAGTATCCAACTTGAATTGGCTGTTAAAACCATATTCATTGTTCTGGAGTTCAATCTGTCGTTTGGCTTTGATGGCCTGGGCTGTTGCACGTGTCTGCCTGTTAACCTCCCTCTCCAATGGTGTGGTTGCTTTGGTTATGTAAAGCTTCAGAAACTCATAGCTTCGCTTACCATCCCGATAAATATCCAAATAAAGGCTGATGTTTCCATTCGCCAGCTTCTTCTCCCGGAGTGTTACTGATTCCTTTTTCCCATTCTTTTTTGTGCTCATAATGTTACCCGTTTTTGTTATTTCTGTTACTTATTTTGTTTCGAGTAACAGACTGGCAACAAATTTATAACAAATATTGGAATAACAAAAGAAACAAAGCAGATATTTCAGGAATATTTTGAACATTCCTAAAACACTAATTATCAACTACATTATTTCTGTTTTTTAGATGTTCTTTTGATGTTTGTTTCTTATTGAAAATATAGGTTTACTTTCCGATACAAAATTTACTGAAAATATTTCCCAATATTTCATCGGTTGAAATCTGTCCTGTTATTTCACCCAGATAGAACATACATTCACGTATATCCTGTGCAAGAAAATCGTGAGTGATTCCAACATCCAATCCTTCAATTACTCTTTGTATTGCATCAAGTGCTTTTTTAAGTGCTTCATAGTGTCGAAGGTTTGTGACTATAACATCATCTTCACTAATTGAAGGTATACCAGCCTTTTCAATTAGAAGCTCCTGCAAATGATCGGTATTTTGTTGCTTCTTTGCTGAAATAAACAGTTTTTCTGCATCCAGGTCTGGAAATAATAATTGGAATTTATTTTCTTGACCTTCAGAAAGCAGATCAGCTTTGTTGAACAGAATAATAACCTGTTTATCTTTTAGTTTTGGAAGAATTGACTCTGCCAGTGTTTCGATTTTGTCAATAGGTGTAGTTGTATCAATCATCCAAAGTATGATTGAGGCCTGTTCTATTTTCTGGAATGTACGCTCTATCCCCATTGTTTCAACTACATCAGATGTTTGCCTAATTCCTGCTGTATCAATAAATCTGAACGTAACTCCATTGATATTTACGACATCTTCTATCACATCGCGCGTGGTACCATGTATATCACTTACAATCGCTTTGTCTTCGTTCAGAAGCAAGTTTAAAAGTGTTGATTTTCCTGCATTTGTTTCACCTATTATAGCTACAGGTATTCCACTCTTAATTGCATTACCAAGCTGAAATGAATTGGCTAAACTATCAATTTCTTTTTCAATTTCTAAAGTAAGATTATAAAGGTGATCTCTGTTGGCAAACTCAACATCCTCTTCTGAGAAGTCGAGTTCCAGCTCAATCAAAGATGCAAATTGAAGTAGCTTATCGCGCAAGTCTGCAAGTTTACGAGCAAAACCACCGCGCATCTGGTTCATTGCTACCCTGTGAGAGGACTTTGACTCTGATGCTATAAGGTCGGCAACAGCTTCGGCCTGACTCAAATCAAACTTCCCGTTTTGAAAGGCACGTCGAGTGAATTCTCCTGCAGTTGCTAACCGGGCGCCCTGTTCCAGAAGTAATTCAACCAATTTTTGCTGTATATATACTGAACCGTGACAGGATATCTCAACACTCTCCTCTCCTGTAAATGAATGTGGAGAATGGAAGATGGTTACAAGTACCTCATCGAGGATTTCATTATTGTATATGATTCTCCCGAAATGTACTCTGTTGGCTTTTGACTCTATTAGTTTTTTCCCTGAAGGTGATAAAAAAACCTTATCAGTCAAAGCTATGCATCCTTCACCTGAAAGACGTACAGTAGCTATTGCACCCATACCGGGAGGAGTTGATATCGCGCAAATTACATCGTTATTCATTAATTTATTACTATAAAATAAGTCAATACTTTTTACTATTTTAAAGTGAAAAATTTGCAATGAAAAAATAAAATGAATATTAAAGTAGCTTTAATACCTGAAACTGCTACCTCCTAGAAACTCTCTGAGCAGCGAAGTTGGAGGCAATTCCCTATCTGTTATATAATTAAAATAGCCAAGAAACTTCAGCAGACGATATGCTTCTGAATACTCAGGTACTGTGCGTGGTACCTGCATAAGAATAGGTTCGGCATGTCTTCTGATTGCGGCAAGTTCATATATCATAGCTGAGTTAAACATAACATCTGCATTTTCCTGGAATGGGAAAATCCATTTATCTTCTCCATGGCGAACACTATCCCACCTGGAGATTGTGGTCTGTGCAGAATAGCCACGATATCTATAATCACGCACTATACGACGAATAAGTCTGTTGTCAGATGCAGGAATCCAGTTGTGGTCGTCAAGTGAGATAGTAGTTAGAGCAGAAACGTAAATTTTAAATTTCATATCTTCTGGAATATGTTCGGTCAGCTTAGGATTTAGTCCATGTATACCTTCAATAATTAGTATACTATTATTATCCATTTTCAGAAAATTACCACGATACTCTCTCTTACCTGTAACAAAATTATAGGTTGGCAACTCAACTGTCTCGCTGCTCATAAGTTTAAGCATATGATCTTCAAACAACTCCAGATCCAGAGCATACAGTGATTCGTAATCTTTTTCTCCATTCTCATCAAGTGGAGTATTATCACGATTCACGAAATAGTCATCAAGCGAAATACCTACAGGTTTTAAAAGATTCACCATCAGTTGCACTTCAAGGCGCTTTCGGAATGTAGTTTTACCTGAAGAGGATGGACCTGATATAAATACCACTTTAACTCCATCATTAAATCTTTTTGAGATCTCTTTCGCAATATCGTTGATCTGCATTGACTGATATGCTTCTGCAACCTGAATCACCTCATATACCCGGTCTTCTCTGATTGCTCTGTTTAGATCTCCTACATTGTCGAGACGACTAATCTTTAAGAAATTAAGATGTTCACGATATACATTTAGAAGTTTCTCCTGTTTAACTTCCGGCTCCAGTTCAACCGGGTTTTGTCTGTTTGGCACCCTCAGTAGGAATCCTCCATTATGAGGCTGAATATCAAAAATTGTAATATATCCTGTTGTAGGTGTAAGACTTCCATAAAAATAGTCGATATACCCATCAAGTTTAGAATAACGTGCGTATAGCATATCGGATGTTTCAAGTAACTGGGCTTTATCATCCAAGCCCAGACTACGGAAAAGTTCAACCACTTTCTCCGTCTCTTCTTCTACTTGCTCGAATGGTAAATTTGCCTCTACTATTTCCTTCATTCTGTTACGAATAGCATTCAGCTCATGTTCACCAACAGGCATGTCAGACTCAATCTGAAAATAATATCCTTTAGAAACAGCATGTTCGAGATATGTTTTCGCATTTGGCATTATATCGTCAACGGCCTTTGCTAGAATAAAGCAAAGTGATCTTACATAGGTACGCATGGCAGATGAGTCGGTTAAATCCACAAACTCTACTTTCTTTGGTCTGTATACCCTGTATGTGAGAGATTCCGTTTTATTGTTAACTCTAGCGTTTGTTATTAAATAGGGCGATTTGACATTAAACTCTTTAATTAAATCAACCAATGATGTACCTATTGGTATTTCTTTATGTTCGTCAGTATTCAAACAATGTACTTTAACTTTGCCTGTCATATTCTTTATTTTTAATAGAGTTACTAAATTACACTTTTTTTCGGAGATACTCCCCATTTGACTTTAATCTATTCTCAAAAAAACATATCTTTGTTAATCACATTTTATGCAAATATCATATGAACGACTGGAAAAAAAGACTCGATATTGTTTACTCAACTAACCCCGATTATCACTATAATAAAGAGGGTGAAGAGATCTCTGAAACCTTGCCTAAAGAGAAGCAATTGTTGCGCATCAGTCTGGATAAACGCAACCGAAATGGAAAATCTGTTACACTTATCACAGGCTTCTCAGGTAATGAAGAAGACTTGAAAGAGTTGGGCAAGTTGTTAAAAACTAAATGTGGTGTAGGTGGATCAGCTAAAGATGGAGAGATAATTATCCAGGGAGATCATCGTGAAAAAGTACTTGATATTTTACAGAAAGAGGGGTACATAAAATCGCGACGGATTTGAAGGAATGAATTATGACAGATAAGTCACCATATGAATTGCAGCATCTGCATATTATTAAAGCTTCTGCGGGTTCAGGAAAAACACACAGGCTAACGGGAGAATATTTGCATCTGCTCTTTGCTCAGCCAAATAATCATAGACATATTCTGGCAGTAACTTTTACGAACAAAGCTACTGATGAGATGAAGTCGCGAATTGTTGAAGAACTTCATTTACTCTCATCAGGAAGAGACTCTGCCTATTTAAACGAGTTAATGAGAAACTTCTCATTAAAAGAGTCCACAGTCCGTTCAACTGCAAGAAGAATTCTTGAAACAATTCTGCATGACTATTCCGCATTCTCTATTAGTACAATAGATAAGTTTTTCCAACAGACAATGAGAGCTTTTACCCGCGAAATGGGACTAGCTGGTGGTTATAATATAGAAGTTGAGCACTCTTCATTGTTAATGGAGACAGTTGACCTCATGTTGTCTGAATTGGATAGACCAGAAAACAAACAACTGGCTGAGTGGCTGTTGCAGTTCATGCAGGACAGTATAGAGGAAGGTAAAAGCTGGAAGATTGATAGAGAGGTTATGGATCTCTCAGAACAACTTTTCAATGAAACATATAAATCTTTTAGCAAAGAGGAGCAAGCTGTATTACAGAATAAAGAACAGCTGTCTGAATATAAAACAATTCTGATCAGGATAATCAGGGAGTATGAAATTGAGTTGAAAAATATTGGGCTCAGAGCAGTTTCAATTATAGAAAGCTGTGATCTTTCTCCATCTAATTTTAGAGGTGCAGGCACTTCGCAGTTCTTTAAATTTGCAAAAATTGCTAATGGTGAGATTCCTGATTTGACAAAAACATTCTTGGAATTCCTAGATAACCCAGAGAGTTGGTATACTAAGACAACTCCAAAAGACATAATTCTAAAAATTGAGAATGCTTACAATTCAGGCCTGAATGAGTGTGTAAGGCAAGTTATAAAGATGTATGAAAATAATACTTTCTACCTTACTGCAAAATGTATTCTGCAAAACTATTTTACCTTAGGAATTCTGAATGATATTAAAAACAGACTACGTAAGCTTCAACAGGAAAATAATACTCTGCTGCTTTCTGATACTACCGAGCTTTTGAATGATATAATATCGGGTACCGATTCTCCCTTTATTTATGAAAAGACCGGGACGAGGATCACGAACTATATGATTGATGAGTTTCAGGACACTTCCAGAATGCAGTGGACTAATTTTAAGCCACTTGTTGATGAAAGTTTATCATCTGGAAACTTCAACCTGATTGTTGGTGATGTAAAGCAGAGTATCTATCGATTTAGGAACTCAGACTGGCGTTTACTGGAGGAGCAGGTAGAAAAGGATTTCTCGAGTGATTATATCAGGAAACATGTACTGGATACTAACTGGCGGAGTGATGCTGCGATTGTAGAGTTTAACAACTTCTTCTTCAACGAAGCTCCATATATATTGCAGGATTATTACAATGAATCAAATTCCATTGATGAAGAAGGCTGGTCAAATCAGATTTCAAGTGCCTATACCGATGTTCATCAACATTTGCCGGAAAAGATAAAGGATAGTAGTGGACATGTAAAAATCACTTTCCTAAAAGATGATAAAGATAGTGATTGGGAATCCGAAGCTCTTGAGCGACTGCCATATGAAATAGAGTCTCTTCAGGATCAAGGCTTTTCACTTAAAGATATAGCTGTGGTTGTTCGTTCAAACAAAGAAGCTGTTCAGGTAGCCGAGAAACTACTAAAATATAAAGAGGATAACCCTGACTCTCGTTACAGATATGATATAATTTCAAACGAAGCATTACTTTTAGGTAGTGCTCAAAGTATCAAATCAGCTGTAGCACTTATGTATCACTTCCATAACCCCAGCGACGAATTATACAAAATGAGTGCTGTATACGAGTTTTTCAGATACATGTATAAGTACTCACCTGCTGAAGCTATAAAAGCTTATCGGGAAGAGACTAAAGGAGAGTTTCCTGAAGAATACAGAAATAAAATAGCTGAGCTCTCATCAATGCCTTTTTATGATATGATCGAGAGTTATTTCTCTTTGTTTACTAGTGAAACAGATGAAAATGAAAAAGCATATATTCAGGCATTTCTTGACATAGCACTAAAGTTTAGTGAAGACAAGTCTGCTGATCTTAATGCTTTTCTTGATTGGTGGGAAGAAAAAGGTTGCAATAAAGCTTTATATTCTCCTGAAGGGCAAGATGCTATCAGACTTATAACTATTCACAAGTCAAAAGGACTTGGATTTGGTGCTGTTATTATGCCTTTCGTTAATTGGGAATTAGACCATACAAGAAACAACGATATTATATGGTGCAAACCTGAGGTTTCTCCATTTAACTTTATCGGGGTGGTTCCATTGAAGTATAATAAGAAATTGTCTGACACAATTTTCAGAAGAGATTATCTTGAGGAAAAGATGTTTACATATATCGATAATTTGAATCTTCTGTATGTTGCTTTTACGAGAGCAAAGCACCGACTTATTCTCTTTGCTCCATATAAAGATAAGATTGAAAAACTGAGTAATGTATCTCATTTATTACGTGAAACAATAATCAGCAGTAATCTTTCTGAGATAAACAAATGTGAAGGCAATACTGAATCAGTATTTGAATTAGGTACTCCGGAAAAGATCAAAGATGTTAAATCAGAAATAGAAGTTCAAACTTATAAAACAGGTAGATGGCACTCTATTCCATTTAATGACAGACTTAAACTAAGGCTCAACTCCATTGGATTTTTTAGTGATGATGGCAGTAGAGATTACGGAACACTTATGCATAAGATAGTAAGTGACATCAAAACTATCTCCGATATTCCACAAGCTGTTCAAAAGAAACTGTTTGAAGGAGAAATCAACGAAAGTGAGTTGGAAAAAATCACAAACGATCTAACTGATTATCTATCTGTTCCACTTGTCTCAGATTGGTATAGCGGAAAATATGATGTATTGAATGAGGCTCAGATTCTACATCCGCAAAAAGGATTCAGTCGCCCTGACAGAGTAATGATTTCTCAGGATGAGGTTATAATAGTTGATTATAAGTTTGGAGAATCTGAGGAGAGTAAATACAAACGCCAGGTTCAGAGATACGTAAAATCAATAGAAGAAATGGGATATCTCAATGTAAAAGGATATGTTTTCTATGTGAAAACAGGAAAAATTGTAGATGTAGGATAAGCCAGTCCAGATAATCAACGGCTAATTCTTAGCTTAACTAGTCTACCATCCATTGCAGAAACATAAAGTTCTCTATTATCAGTTGGCAAAATCATATTAATCAAGCCATTTGATATTCTATACTTCCAAAGAAATTTACCATCAGAAGCTGCAAATGCATAAATATTACCTTTGTCAGTTGGTGCATACACTACCCCATCCTTCTCAACCAGTGCAGTGGGTGCAAGTTCATATCCCATATTCTCACCTGATGAAACCCATTTGATTCTTCTTTCAGGTAAAGTAGCATCAATAGCTATAATATTCCCATCCATCGTTTTAGCATAAACAGTAGCTCCATCTTCTGAAACACCAATAGACTCCCTGACTCTATTATCAGGGTCATTATAACGCCATATTACCTCTCCGGTTTTCTCGTCAAGCACAGTCATAAATCTGTCTGGTGAAGCCAGGTAAACTCTTCCATTTGTTATAACAGGATATACTTGTGCAGGTGATAGCATCCTGTTTGTATGACCATTATTCCAAATCCATTTTGGTTTACCATTTTCAACATTCAGTGCATAAAATTCATTACCCCAACTACCAAAGAACAATATACCATCATTTACAGCTGGTCTTGTCACTACAAAATTTTTAACACTGTCAAATTCCCAAACTTTCTCTCCTGAGAACACATTCCATGCTCTGCAATAGCCATCACCACCTGATAGTATTACTTTATCATCAGTACAAACCGGTGAAGAGACTACAGCTTTATTATTTTTCAGCTTAAATATCTCTTTACCATTATCTTTATTTATTCCATATAAATAAGTATCAGAAGATGCACACCAGACCAGATCATTATATACGTAAGGCGTTGAATAAATTTTACCTTCGGTTTTATAACTCCATAACTCTGAACCGTCAGAAGCATTCACTGCTTTTATCTCACCTTTTGTATTTGTATAATAGAGTACATTGTTTTTAAATGCCATTCCACTACCCATATCACTTTCTTCTTGTATACTCCATACTTCAGAAGCATATGGATGGTTTGTATTAATTGTATAATCTGGTCGTGGAGGGTTATCAACCCAATTAGGCTTTTGAGATAAAGAATATGCAAGCCATGGTGTATTTGTTTCTTTCGTAACAATACGTTCTTGAAAGTAAATAGAATCAGAGTCAACTGTTATTATATTATACCCTCCATACTCTTTACCTGCACGCAGGTTAGATCTGCACATCGCCGCATTTACTCCTTCGAAATTCATAGCTCTATTAGTATGACCATGGCCACAGAGCATTAATTTAACATTATATGGTCTAAGTGCATCCATTACTTCAAACCAATTATTTAAACCCTCATCCATTGGATAATGGTTTATATAAATGATCGGCGTTTCCTTGCTGGTATTCTCCAGTTCATCAAAAAACCATGTAAGGTTTTCTCTGGGTATCTGTCCCGGACTCATTCTCATATTCGGACCCGATGCTAATCCAATGAATTTGTACCCCTTATACTCAAATCCGAATGTCTCATTACCGAAGACTCTTAAAAAATCGTTTGTCCCGCTTTCAGACCAATTAGCATCGTGATTTCCTGGAATTGAATAATATGGAACTTTCAAATTATCAAGAATATCTTTTGCTCTCTTTAGCTCTTCAAATGAACCAAATTCAGTAACATCTCCCGAGACAATTACAAATGATATCTCAGATATTGAATTTATATCCTCAACCGTCCGTATAAGATCTTCGTTATTATCCGGACTACCAATATGTGTATCAGTTACCAGTGCAAATTTAAAAGTAGTTGTCGAAGCTGCTAAAACGACAATACTTACATTCAGAAGAAAAAGTACAATATATATTTTTCTATATGATATCATAGAAGTCTGATTTTTGGTATAAATCACTATTTTTTAAAATACTCACTAAAGAAGAGCATTTGATATTTTATCGCATTGTTCCAATATTCCCAGGTATGACCACCAGGACGAGTTATATAGTCATGTGGGATATTTCTATATTGCAACTCTTTGTGTAATCGCTCATTTACTTCGTAAAAGAAATCATTTGTCCCGCAATCTATAATAATCTTCAGTCTATTTGGAGTTAACAGATGCAATAAACCCATTACTGTATATTCCTTCCAGTAGTCAGGATTTTCAGACTGTTTGCCTATATAATTTGACATGTCCCAATTATTGGGAAAAGGACGTATATCAACTCCCCCACTCATACTACCGCAAGCACCAAACAGATCCTGATTCCTGAAAGCTAAGTATAAACCTCCATGACCTCCCATACTTAGACCAGTTATTGCACGCCCTTCCCTTGAAGAGATTGTGTTATAATTTTCATCTATCCAGTTAACAAGCTCTTTTACAACAAAGGTTTCATATTGATACTTTTCATCTATTGGGCTATCCCAGTACCAGCTATTAAATCCTCCATCGGGACATACAATAATTATATCATGAAGATCTGATAGCTCTTTAACTGAAGGTACTTTTTTTATCCATGCATCATATCTGTCACTATAACCGTGTAAAAGATAGAGGACCGGCTGATCTTGCTGTCTGTTGTATGAGTCAGGTTTAACTACAACACTCTTTATGTTTTTGTTCATTGATGCACTAAATACATTTACTGTATCAACTGTAGAAGCATATGTTGAATATAGATAGAAAAAGCTGGATATAAAACCAATTAGAAAGTATTTCATTTTAATATTTATAAGTTTAACTCTATATAGTTGTTCGTTCCAATTAATTAGATAATTTCAAAGGTAATATTTAGTAAGATTATAAAAAAGAATTTTATAATTATCATACAATGTTAAAGAGACTCTTTCCAGTCAACAAATACAAATGTACTGATGTTTATCGATATATAACCGAAGGTTCAGTTATGAATCTTCTTTAATATAGAACAATGATGGATATTCAAAGAAAAATAGATGATAACAAAGGTAGATTTTTTATTGAGAAAGATGGCAGACAGATTGCCGAACTAGATTTTAAAATTGAAGACAATATACTTGATGCATATCATACAGGTGTACGTCCCGAACTTGAAGGACAGGGTATAGCGGGCAGATTGTTCAACGAAATGGTTGACTATGCACGCGAAAAGGGGTATAAGGTAAATCCATCATGTCCCTATATTCTTGCTAAATTTCGCAAAAGCCCTGATGAGTACAGAGATTTATGGTCGAGCTAAATAAAATAAATCCGTCAACACATTAATCCAATTTTAAATGATTAATCGTACTGACGGATTTAGCCGCATATGTATTCTGCGAAATATAACCTAAAACGCTTAATTCTTTTTCTTTATACCACAGCCAATTGCAACTGTAGAAGCTGGATCAGGATTATTCCCGGCAAGTAATGCTTTTACAGCATTTGCTGCGAAAGCTTCTTCTACCGCTGAAGCATCTTTGTAGTTGTCATCAACTGTTCCGGTATAAGCAACGGTAAAGCTGCCTCCCTCATTTTTAAGAAGAAAGATTTCCGGTGTGCGTGTGGCACCATATGCTTGATAAACCTCCTGATTTTCATCTTTCAGGTATGGAAATGGATAATTCTTCTCTGCTGCCCTCTCTTTCATCTTCTCAATTGAATCTTCCGGCTGCTGTACTGCATCATTGGGATTGATAAATACAACAGGATACCCCTGTGGTGCAAACTCATGATGTAGCGCAATCATACGATCTTCATAAGCTTGAACATAAGGACAAGGGTTGCAAGAAAATATTACCATAACCCCTTTTTCATTTGCATAGTCTGATAACGAAACAGTTGTTCCATCAACATTTTTTAAAGAGAAGTCGGGCGCCTGAGAACCTACTGGAATGGGCTGGGCAATCAATGAAAAATAAATCATTGAAAGCAGAGCAAGAACAAGTAACTTTCTTTTCATAACTGCTTATTTAAAATGTTAGTTTGACAATAATGGTTTTATAATCTTATCCAATTCTGAAAATGTAAATTCCTTTGCATAAAACTCTCGGAATCCATTTCCATAAATAAGGGTTGCAGGTATTGCACCTGTCCATTTTTCATCCACAAGTGGAATCCAACGGTTAGATTGCGGGTCATCCAATAAAAGCACTTTATTTTTCATATCGTATTTTCTCATGAATGGAATAACTCTGGTATCCAGATCGTCAGACATATCTAAGCTAACCATAACTATTTTCAGATTTTCACCCTCATATTTATCTCTTAATTGCTCAAAATATGGAATTTCTCTAACACACGGACCACACCATGTAGCCCAAAAATTAACAACATAAATTGTATCATTATCTATCTCAAGAAAAGGCTGAAGCTGTTTAAAATCAACAACCATAATATCAGAATCAACCATTGATTCTGAATTTGCTCTGGGCACTGTATCTTTTAGGGTGAACGTTGATATTAAGAATGAAATTAGTATAAGCAAAATAGACTTCATCCCATTTATATTAATGAATTACACTGTGATTATAATCGGTGAACAAACGATACTAAGCAGTTGTTCATTGTAATCGACTGTATATCTGTTAAATATCAAATATAAAAGTTAACTGCAAGATAAAAAAAAGGGTGTAGAAAAACTTCTACACCCTTAAAACAATACTTAAATTTAACTTTAATGATTCATTTTTATTCCTATTTAAAAAGAGAATCCGGATCTAGATTATCATGCTCAATGTCAAGGAAGTATTTATATGTTTTCACCTGTAATTCACTACATGCATCATAATCACATACAATTATACCTTTTTCATGTAATTGCAGAGCACTGATTGTCCACATTTGAGTAACAGGACCTTCAACTGCATGATACAATGCTCTTGCTTTATGAATACCATTTACAAGAATCAGAACTTCCTTAGCATCAAGTACAGTACCTACTCCTACAGTAAGTGCAGTTTTAGGAACTTTATTAACATCGTTATCGAAGAATCTTGAATTTGCTATAACTGTATCAGTGGTAAGTGTTTTCACCCTTGTGCGTGAGCTCAGTGAAGAGCCTGGTTCATTAAAAGCAATATGACCGTCAGGTCCTATACCTCCTAAAAACAGATCAATACCTCCTGCATCTTTGATAGCTTTCTCATAAGCAGCACATTCTGCTTCAGGATCCTTAGCCATACCATCTAAAATATGAACATTTTCCTTCTTAATATCGATATGATTAAAGAAGTTATCCCACATAAAAGTATGATAGCTTTGTGGGTGATCTGCTTCCAGACCGATATATTCATCCATATTAAATGTTACAACATTCTCAAAAGATACTACGCCTCTTTCATAAAGCTTAATAAGAGCTTTGTATGTATTAAGAGGAGAAGAACCTGTAGGTAAACCCAATACAAAAGGATTTTCAGCTGTTGGTTCTGCACTATTAATTTTTGCTGCAATGTAGTTTGCAGCCCATTGTGCCATTTGATTGGCATCAGGTTGAATAATAAGTCTCATAACTTGTATATGTAATTATTTATTTTGAATTATCACTGTTTAATTTCTTAGCCATCATCATTCCCAGATTATTAGCTTTTTCATAAACCTCATCCAGCATACCCTGCTTTATAACTACAGGAGATGCAACCACTTCAAAATTCATCTCTTCGGCAAATGATTTCAGCAATCTTTCAGATGCATCAGACCATGAGAATCCACCAAAATAACCAAAATATCTATTTTTCAGGTTCCTGTTTTGCAAAGATGTTACAACACTTTCCACGGCAGGATAAAGCTTATTGTTATATGTAGGTGATCCAATTATCAGACCTTTATATTTAAATACATCCCTGATGATATCTGACTCATGACTCTTAGAAACATTGTGTATAACGATATCCTTAACACCATTTTGTGATGCTGAAACCGCAATTGTATCAGCTAACTCTGCGGTATTTCCATACATACTACCATAAACTATAACCAGTCCGCTATCAGCATCATACTTGCTTAGCTTATCATATAAACTGATTACTTCATTAATTCTTCCGTTTTTGGTCCACACCGGTCCATGTGTTGAACAAATCATATCTATTTCAACACCAGAGAGTTTTTTTAGTGCTGTCTGTACAGGAGATCCAAATTTTCCAACTATGTTAGAGTAATACCTTATCATCTCATCCCAATACTTTTCTATACGAGTCTGACTATCCAGTACTCCACCATCAATAGCCCCGAATGTACCAAATGCATCACCACTGAATAGAGTGTTCATTTCCTGTAGGTATGTCATCATTGTCTCCGGCCAATGCACCATTGGTGTAAGATAAAACTTTAGATTATATTTACCCAGATTAAGAGTATCAAGATCAAGAATCTCAACCAGGTTATTTGTAACTCCATAATACCCTTTAAGCATCTCTATCGTACGTTTATTTCCAACAATGCTGATATCAGGGTATTTATTTACTAATAATCCTATAGATCCTGAGTGGTCCGGTTCCATATGATTTACAACAAGATAATCTATTGGTCTGTCGCCAAGCAGTGATGTAATCTTCCTGAAGAATACATCAGAGTAGCAAATGTCAACTGTATCTATCAATGCTACTTTTTCGTCAACAATCAAATAAGAATTATAGGAGACTCCATTTGGCAAAGGCCATAAACTTTCAAAAAGATGTTTGGTGCGGTCGTTCACACCAACATAAAAGATATCCTTCTCAATTTCAAGCGGTTTACACATATAGTTCAGTGGTCCTAATACTGTTTATGATATATATTTTATTTCTTTTTTGTTTTCTGTTTTGGTTTAAACATTTGTGATTGTTTAGGTGTATCAGCAACTACTGCAGGCTTCCTCACAGCATTTATGATAAGCCATAAGCCCCAAATAATAAAGGGGATACTAAGCCATTGACCTAAATTCAAGCCTGTACTCTCTATCATTGAATACTCTTCTTCTACCTGGACATTCTTTACAAACTCAACAAAGAATCTGAACAGGAAAATTACAAAAATCCCAACTCCTGTTATTAGACCCTTTCTATCTTTTGCATTTGTGTTATAATAGAGATACATAGTAATACCAAAAACAACCAGATATGCCAGTGCTTCATATATCTGAGTCGGGTGTGAAGGCTCAGTATAAATAGGCTCCGCACCGTTCATCCATGGATAAAGGTTATCTACAAAACGGAAACCCCATGGGCGGTCGGTAGGGCCACCATAAATCTCATGATTCATAAGATTACCCAATCGAATCATCGCTGAAGTGAAGCCTGTTGGGACCATAACCCTGTCGAAAGTCCACAACATACTCTGTTTGGTTACCTTACGTGAATAGAGCCAAACGGCAATTATAATTCCAATCACTCCACCATGACTTGCAAGTCCTCCTTCCCATACCTTCAGAATTTCTAATGGATTAGAAAGATAGTATCCGGGTTCATAAAAGAGACAATGACCAAGTCGGGCACCCACAATGATACCTACAATCATATATACAAAAAGTGAATCGAACCACTTTTCGGGAAGATCCTCCTTCTTGAAAATTTTCTGTACAATATATACTGCTACCAGCAGACCAACAACCCATAAAAGGCCATACCATCGTATTTCGCGACCAAACAGATTAAAAAGTGTGGGGTCGACATTCCAGGTTACAGAAAGTAATATGTCCATTAGAATACATTTTTTTACAAAGATAATGAAATTTATTTCTTTGACAGTTAATAATAACTCAGACCGTCAAGGTAAGTAAAACCAAAACGGCAATATTTAATGAGGGAATCAAAATATTTAGCCTGTAACCGTAAAAGATATATTATTTCAGACTAAAGAACTTATACTAATTTCTTAATCCACAGCTCTTTTTCACCCGGCAGTAAATCTACAACCGGTATTTCAATCATAGTATATGCACCTGGTGACTGCCTTAGTGTTGCTCGTGCTGCACTAACCAATACCTGGGCTGTAAGAGCAGGATTGTTAATCCTCATATCAAATTTAAATTGTTGATTCTGCGTTTCTCCCGACGCCCCTTTTCTTTCCATAAGTACACCATGCCCCATATCCTTAAGAGCTTCAACATCATCCACCTGGAAAACATGAGTCTCATCATGAGCGAAGTAATCATCAGCTTTTATCGACTGGGAAACTTCCTGGAAATTATATCCATCTTCAAGTTCGATATAAACCATTCTTCTGTGAACACCTGTTCCTGTAGGAATAGTCATGGAGAGAGCAGCCTTAACACCATCGATAGCTTTCACGGCAACTGTATGCCCCATACTCATTCCGGGACCAAAATTGGTATATGTGATACCTTTTGGAGCCATAGCCTCCATAAGTGTACGAATAACAGAATCACTTCCCGGATCCCAGCCTGCTGAAATAATTGAAACGGCACCATTTTTAACCGCATACTCATTCAAAGAGTTGCGCAATTCTAATATCTTACTGTGAATATCAAAGCTATCTACTGTATTAATACCGGCTGATAAGCACTCTATGGCATATTTTTCAACATTTCTTGTAGGAGTACAAAGTATTGCAACATCTACATTATGCAGATCATTTATTGATGTAACAACTTTATAATTCTGTAGCTCAGGGGAAACAGAAGAAGAACTTCTTCTAACAACTCCTGCAATTTCAAAATCAGGGCTACTTTCTAACGTTTCTAATGTGTATTTGCCGATATTTCCATATCCAACAACTGCTGCTCTAATTAATTTTTGCATATATCTTAATATTTATTTATTACAAAAATAAGAAAAATGAGTAGTTATTCTCATCAATTACCACACATTTTAATTCTCACTAATTTCATCCAATTCATTTTCTTCTTCATCCTCCCATACTTTTTCGATCTTCTGAGGACCTTGATGACGTAAAGCTACTGCAATGACAAGTCCACTCAGAGTTCCTGCCAGATGACCTTCCCATGAAATTGATGAGTCTACCAGTTCGGCAATTGGAAAAATGCTCCATACAGTACTGCCATAAACAAATGCTACAATGAGAGAAACAGCTATCAACTGAATTGATTTTCTGAAGACACCACTAAAAAAGAGAAAAAACATTATTGAAAATACTATTCCACTGGCTCCTACATGATAATAACCTCTTCCAATTATCCATGTCAGTATACCACTTAAGAACCACAGATATGCAAAAGTTGAGAATGCTATCTTACTATAAAAATAGAAGAGAAACTGGATTAGGATCAATAGAGGTAATGTATTAGAAGCTATGTGTGAAACAGAAGAGTGAATAAATGGTGAAAAAACAATCCCTCTTAACCCTTTAATTTCTCTGGGTAAAATTCCAAATTGTGAAAAATCCGATCCAAAAAGACCTGCAGCGTTCATTGCAAATGAAATCCACAACAGCGAAACAAAAACAATAGATGGCAATAGCGCCAGCCATACTCTTTTCTTCTCGAAACTATCTATTTTATTTTCTATCACTCTTTTCAATTTACAGCTTCCACAAATTTATAAAACATATTTAGAATTTAGAGTCATTAATGTTTGAAGGCTATTTTTATCTCTTTTTTTGCTTGCCCGATAATTACATTTTAATTATCTTTCGCAATAATTAGTCGGCACAAGGGCAAAATATTAAAATCACCTAAAGATGAGTTATCTTAAATTTAACAAGGATCTAATGATCAATCTCGAATATTCTTTATACCGCAATGTATTAAGAACAAACAGAAGAGGGGCTTATCAAAACACTTCAATTTCAGGATGTAATACTACAAAATACCAGGGTTTGCTTGTTATGCCTGTTCCATTTCTTGATAATGAAAATCATCTTATTTTGTCTTCAGTAGATGAAACAGTAATACAACACGGTGCTGAGTTCAATCTTGGTATTCATAGATATGCAGGTGATAATTATAATCCAAAAGGTCATAAATATATACGTGAATTCAATTGTGACAGCGTTCCAAAAACTATTTACCGTATAGGTGGTGTTATACTATCAAAGGAAATTATGTTTTCATCTAAGGAAAACAGACTTATGATCAGATACACACTATTAGATGCTCATTCGCCTACTAAAATACGATTTAAACCATTTTTAGCATTCAGGAAAGCCTCACAACTGACTCGGGAAAATGATCAGGTTGACAAGTCATACCGTATGGTTGAGAATGGGATAAGTACATGTATGTACTTCGGTTATCCCGAGCTTTTTATGCAGTTCAATAAGGAACCTGAATTTGTTTACCACCCCGATTGGTATCGTGATATTGAATACCTCCAGGATCTGCAAAATGGTGATACATACCAGGAAGATCTTTATGTTCCCGGTTACTTCGAGATGTCAATTAAAAAAGGGGAGGAGATAATATTCTCTGCAGGAGACATTTTGGTTGATACCACCACTCTTTCAAATGAGTTCAACTTTGAGATGCAGAAACGTACACCCAGATCAAGTTTTTACAACTGCCTAAAAAACTCGAGTCATCAATTTTATTACATACCCAATAAAGACGAATATTATCTTCTTGCAGGATATCCATGGTTCAAAGTAAGAGCCCGCGACCAGTTTATTTCACTACCAGGTTGCACTCTCTCTGTTGGTAGGCCCAATGATTATGAAAATATAATGGATACCGCAATACCTCATTTGAGGGATTTCATGAATGATAAACCATATAAAAGCTATATCAAACAGCTGGATGACCCTGACCTCCTACTTTGGGTTGTTTGGGCCCTTCAGCAGTTTTACTTTGAAAATAAGAACCAGTTCATTAAAAAGTACTCTGAATTCTTATTTGAGATAATTGAATACATCCTCTCAAATAGGCACCCTAACCTGGTATTTCATGAAAGTGATTCATTACTGACAACATATGGGCGTGAAGTTGCAGTTAGCTGGATGAATGCTATGATTGACGGACGTCCTGCTATCCCAAGATCAGGATATCTGGTAGAGTTCAACTCTCTTTGGTATAATGCTCTGAAGTTCACAGAAGAGATTGCCAATGAAACAGGGAACCATGAAAAAGCTGCATTACTGGCAGAGAAAAGCAGTCTGGCAGGCAAATCATTCATTAAAACATTCATGAATGACGCAGGGTATCTATACGACTATGTAGATGGTTATTACAAAGATCCAAATGTACGTCCAAACATGATCTTTGCGGTTTCTCTTCCCTATTCACCACTTGAAAAAAGACAGAAGAAATCAGTTCTGGATTTTGTTACTAAAGAGCTGTTAACAAGCTGCGGTCTGCGTACTCTTACTCCTAAAAGTGATAAATTCCGACCACACTACAGTGGCAGTGAAAATGAAAAGAAATTTGCTTATTTCAATGGAATGGCTTTTCCATGGTTGTTAGGCCATTATATTGAAGGTTATATAAACGTATTCCAAATGGGTGGTTTGTCTTTGGCTGACAGAATCATGGTTGGTATTGAGAACGAGATACAAAACGACTGTATTGGCTCTATCTCCGAATTTTATGATTCAAACCCTCCATTTATAGCTCATGGGGGATATTCTTTTGCAATGAGCATTGGGGAGCTATTAAGAGCTCAGAAGATAATAAACTCATACAAATAACATAACCAGGGTGTAATTTTAGATTATATCATATTCAGGTATGCAGCGAACATGAAAAAGTAAAAAACTAAAACAGGACAGATGAAAGCATTGATGTTTGGATGGGAGTTCCCTCCACATATACTCGGAGGATTAGGTACAGCAAGTTATGGATTAACTAAAGGTATGTCGCAACAAGAAGATTTAGAAACCATATTTGTTATTCCTAAACCCTGGGGTGATGAAGATCAGAGTTTCATGAAAATCATCGGCGCCAACAATACACCTGTTGTGTGGAAGAATGTATCAAATGATACTATAAAATCAAGACTCGAAAAGTTCATGAATCCTGAGGAGTATTATAAACTGAGGGATAACATTTATGCCGACTTCAGCTACATGCATACTAATGATCTGGGATGTATTGAGTTTTCAGGCCGTTATCCAAACAATATTCTTGAGGAAACAAATAACTACTCCATAGTTGCAGGTGTAATTGCACGTACTTATGATTTTGATGTAATTCATGCTCACGACTGGTTAACCTACCCTGCCGGCTTGCATGCAAAGAGTGTTACGGGAAAACCAATGGTAATACATGTTCATGCAACTGAATTCGACAGAAGTCGCGGAAAACCCAATCCCATTGTGTATGGAATAGAGAAAGATGGTATGGATAATTGTGACCACATTATTTGTGTAAGTAACTTAACAAGGAAAACAGTAATCGAAAACTACCATCAGCCATACTGGAAAGTCACAACTGTTCATAATGCAGTAGATCCTTTAAGTCCCGAGATCGATGCAATTAAAAGAATATCAGGAGTTCCTGAGAAAGTAGTTACATTCCTCGGAAGGATTACAATGCAAAAAGGTCCCGAGTTTTTTGTAGATGCTGCAACGCAGGTAATTCGCAAAACCGACCATATACGTTTTGTTATGGCAGGAAGCGGTGACATGATGGATCAAATGATACGTCTGGTAGCTGACAGAGGTATTGCTCATAAATTCCACTTTACAGGTTTCCTGCGTGGTAAACAGGTTTATGAAATGCTTAAGTCAAGTGACGTATATGTAATGCCCTCTGTATCTGAGCCATTTGGTATTTCACCTCTTGAAGCTATGCAATGCGGTGTTCCAAGTATAATATCCTACCAGTCGGGCTGTTCCGAGATTCTGCATAATGTAATCAAAACAGACTACTGGGATGTGGATGCAATGGCTGATGCTATTTATTCAATTTGTACATACCCTGCTATGGCCGAACACCTTAAGATTGAAGGCAAAAAAGAGGTTGACAATATAAAATGGGAGGATGCAGGACTAAAAGTTCGTGCCATATACGATATGCTGGTTTGAATTATAAATTATATAATGAAACCAATAATCAAAGAAATCAATTTATAACCATATAAGAATCATGAAGTCGATTTGCTTTTATTTCCAGATACACCAGCCGTTCAGGCTAAAAAGATATCGTTTCTTTAATATAGGAAACGATCACTACTATTTTGATGATTATTCTAATGAAGATATAATGCAACAGATTGCGGCAAGATCCTATATACCGGCCAACAGGATGTTGCTAGATCTGATAAATCAATACAAAGGAAAGTTTAAAGTTGCATTTTCTATTTCAGGAGTAGCTCTGGATCAAATGGAAGTCTATGCTCCGGAAGTAATTGAAGGTTTACGAGAACTAAGCAAAACCGGAGATGTTGAGTTTCTTACAGAAACATATGCCCATTCACTATCGAGTCTTTTTGATCCTGAAGAGTTTCACAATCAGGTTAAACAACATTCTGAAAGAATTGAAATGCTTTTCGATCAGAAGCCTACAGTATTGCGAAATACAGAGTTGATCTATTCTGATGAAATTGCTGATATGGTTTATAAAATGGGATATAAGAAAATGATTACCGAAGGAGCCAAACATGTCCTTGGGTGGAAAAGTCCCAATTATGTATATCAATCGGCTTCACAGCCTCAACTAAAATTACTGCTAAAAAACAGCAAATTTAGTGACGATATAGCATATAAATTCTCCGATTACAGTTGGAACGAGTACCCCCTGACAGCAGAAAAATTCATGTCATGGATAGCTTCAACTCCTCCGGAAGAGAAAGTTTTCAATCTCTTTATGAATTATGAGGTATTAGGTAATCTGCAACCCTCTCACTCCGGAATATTTGAATTCATGAAAGCGCTACCCCGATTTGCTTTTGAAAAAGGAATTGGTTTCTCTACTCCAAGTGAAATTATGGATTCTCATAAGCCAATTGGAGCAATTCAGGTTCCCGAGACAATCTCATGGTCTGACGAGGAGCGTGATGTTAGTGCATGGTTGGGTAACCGACTTCAGAAGAGTGCTTTAAAGTCGCTTTATGAGATTGGCGAAAGGGTAAGACTTTGCACTGTTCGTCAGTTAAAACAGGACTGGATATACCTGCAATCGAGTGATCATTTTTATTACATGTCAACGAAGCATTTTGGAATCGGCAATAGTAATTTTAGTCCCTATATGTCCCCCTATGATGCATTCAATAATTACATGAACGTTTTAAGTGATTTTATAGGTAGGATTAAAGCCCAATATCCTGATACTGTCGATAATGAGGAGTTGAATGCTTTACTTACAACAATTCATAATCAGGACATGGAAATAAAGAGACTTGAACAAGAACTTAAGAAAGTTATTGGAACTAATGAAGAATTATTAGTTGAAAAACTTTCAAGAAAAAAAGCTGATAAAATATAGGTATTTGAAGAGATGTTTTTCGAATAAACTTTTTACATATATAAAAAAGGAGCTTATTCAGCTCCTTTTTTATATATGAATATTTTGATAATCTAGCTACTTGGCAAAACTTACTGCCCTGGTTTCACGTATCACAGTAATTTTAACCTGTCCCGGATAGGTCATTTCAGTCTGTATCTTACGTGCTATTTCATCAGAAAGCTTTTCTGTATCCTGATCATCTATCTTATCAGCACCAACAATTACGCGCAACTCTCTACCTGCCTGAATTGCATATGTTTTAACAACTCCCGGGTAGGAAAGAGCAAGAGTTTCAAGATCATTAAGTCTTTTAATATAGGCTTCCACTATCTCGCGACGAGCACCAGGTCTTGCTCCTGAAATAGCATCACACACCTGAACTATTGGAGCAAGCAAAGTGGTCATCTCAACTTCATCATGGTGAGCTCCAATAGCATTGCAAATATCAGGTTTCTCTTTATATTTCTCTGCAAGCTTCATACCCAAAACTGCATGTGGCAATTCCGGCTCATCATCAGGCACCTTGCCTATATCATGAAGAAGTCCTGCACGTTTTGCTTTTTTGGGATTGAGACCAAGTTCAGAAGCCATGATAGCACAAAGGTTAGCTGTCTCACGAGAGTGTTGCAGCAAATTCTGACCATATGAAGATCTATACTTCATTTTTCCTACAATTCTGATCAACTCCGGATGTAACCCATGAATTCCTAAATCAATAACAGTACGTTTTCCTGTTTCAACTATCTCATCTTCAATCTGCTTCTTTACTTTAGATACAACCTCTTCAATACGAGCCGGGTGAATTCTGCCGTCTGCTACCAGTTGGTGAAGAGAAAGGCGTGCAATTTCTCGTCTTACAGGATCGAATCCTGAAATTACAATTGCCTCCGGAGTATCATCTACAACAATTTCCACTCCTGTAGCTGCTTCCAGAGCTCTTATATTACGACCCTCACGTCCAATAATTCTTCCTTTAATTTCGTCAGAATCAATATGGAAAACTGTAATAGCATTCTCGATTGATGTTTCAGTTGCAACACGCTGAATCGATTGGATCACAATCTTTTTAGCCTCCTTATTAGCTGTCATCTTGGCCTCTTCCATGATTTCACTAATATAGGATTGTGCATCACCTTTTGCCTCCTCTTTCAGAGACTCTACCAGTCTCTCTTTAGCCTCTTCGGCTGATAGGCCAGAAATTGACTCCAGTTTTTCAACCGATTGTCTGTGTAGACGTTCAAGTTCTGCACTTTTCTTATCGAGGAATTCCTGCTGATTAGCCAGAGTAACTTTAAGCTCTTCTGTTTCACTATTTTTTTTATTAAGTTCCTCCTGTCTTTGGTTGAGAGTCATTTCACGCTGTTTCAGCCTATTTTCGAAAGACTGTAATTTAGATGTGCGTGAATTAATTTGCTTTTCGGCCTCATTTTTTAATGCAAGAGTCTCCTCTTTTGCCTCAAGGAGCATCTTTTTCTTTATTACTTCAGCATCTTTTTCAGCATCACTCAGAATTTTCTGAGCGCGTGAATTGGCTGTCTTACCGGTTAGATACCAGGCTATTAAAGCACCAGCAACCAAACCGATAATTCCTATAAATATATTCATATAAATCTACTATTATTTAATTATTATATCACTACTATTAAAATCAAAAAAACGCACTCAGATAAACACATATTGCTAATATGTGATTAAAAGGTGCGGCATAAAATCTCTGTAAACTACAGAGACTCAATTATTTTTTTAGATAATTATCTAACTCAATTATTAAAGAGTCTATCTTATCCTCAAAGGGTTTGGTATTATTCTTATCGCCGAGAGAAAAATTCTCCGCCAATGCCTGAATGGCAGCCATTGCCATAAAATCTTGTGTTGTTAAGTTAGGGTTTGACCCAAATGCAACACGGTATTGGTTTACTTTTATATCTATCTGTTTTGCGGCAGCTCGGAAAGCCTGTTCTTCAGACCTTTTGATTTTCAAAGGATACCTTCTGCCTGCAACTTCTAACGTTAATAAAAATTTCTCGTCCCCCATAACATAAATTTTTAAATCTTATTTTAATAAATTTATGCATTTGTCTACTTCCCGCACCAGCTTTGATAGTTTTAATTTGGCAGTGTCAACATCAACCGACGCTGCAGTAATTGTCCTTACTGTTTTTAAACTATCATATTTTGTTTTCAAAACCTTTAGATCATTTTTGGCTTCATCAATTTGTTCCTGCCTTAACTTAATCTCAGACTTCAATCTCTCATTCTCATCTTTCAATGAATCACAAAAAAACAGAAGTTGTTTAATACGAACTTCCAGATCAATGAGTAACTTGTTATTTTCGTCAGTCATATGAAAACAAAAATTCACGCAAATATAAGAATTGAAATAGAGTCTGACAAATAAATAGATGTTATTTTTCAAATATACATCACATTATATGGGATTTTGTATTGTTTACTTTAGAATTTATAACTTTGCTTTTATGGAAATGAAAATAAAAATTGGCGAGGAAATTTTAGAGGTGTGCTCCGATTTCCATGTAGCTGTTATTTACTGTAAAGTTAAGAATACAAAGCACAATGATAAACTTTGGGATGAAATTGATTTGTTTACAAAAAAGTTTACCAGTTCATTTAGCATGGAAAAGATAAAGAAACGACCCGCAATTGAGGCCACACGTGATGTTTATAAAAGACTTGGCAAAGACCCTAACAGATACCGACCTTCAGGGGAAGCATTATGCAGGAGACTGCTTAAGGGACAGGGACTTTATCAGATTGATACTATTGTTGATTTAATAAACCTGGTTTCGTTAAAAACAGGATATTCGATAGGTGGTTTTGATGCAGATAAGATTGAAGGTAATCTCCGTTTAGGTGTTGGAAGAGCAAATGAACCATTTGAAGCAATAGGTCGTGGTACTATGAATATTGAGGGACTCCCTGTATACAGAGACTCGATAGGAGGAATAGGCAATCCCAGCAGCGATGAGGAGAGAACTAAGATCACATCTGAAACAAAACATCTTTTGATGCTCATCAATGGATATTCAGGAGCTGATGGACTAAAAGAGGCTGTTGACTATTCATTAGAATTACTTAGAAAATATGCATATGCCGATCAGATTAAAATCAGTATAATAAATGGGAATAATTAATATATCACTCAGAGATCACTTATACATGCCTTATATAAACTATAAGCTATGTATAAGTAATTTATAAGCGATCTTTAGCTGAGGTACAAGTCTATTCAGAAAGCAGGTTTGCCTGGTCCTGAATTAGGTTTACAGTGAAAGTAAATATAAATCAGGACTTTACATTAAAAGTAGGTCTTTCTATGATTCATTTAAAATGATTCTGAAGATTGTACCTTTTCCAAGTTCGGAGTTTTTGACAAATATTTTGCCTTTGTGATTCACCTCTACTATTCGCTTAACAAGTGACAAGCCCAAACCCCACCCTCTCTCTTTAGTTGTGTATCCGGGTGAGAATATTTTATTATACATAGATTTAGGAACTCCTTTACCACTATCTTTTATATCTAAATAGACCTGCCTTTTTTCTTTTAATGTTCTAATTTCATCAGATACCGAAATTGAAAACAATATTTCTCCCTCTCCTTTCATCGCATCAACACCATTTTTGATAAGATTCTCTATAACCCATCCAAAAAGAGGCTCATTCAACATTACATTTACTGGTTGTTCAGGGAAATCCTCTTTTAGTGACACTCTATCTGAAATCCGTTTTTCCATATAGGATAGTGAGTGACGAACTGCATCCTGAAGTATAGTTGGCTTCAGATCGGGTTCTGATCCTATTTTCGAGAATCTTTCCGCTATCATCCGCAGCCTTTCAACATCCTTATCAATCTCTGCAAGCAACTCCTTATCACTATATTTTAGTTTAAGATATTCCGACCAAGCCATTAAAGATGATATAGGCGTACCAAGCTGGTGAGCGGTCTCCTTCGACAACCCAACCCATACCCTGTTTTGCTCAGCACGCTGAGAACGATTTAAGGTTAGGAATGCAAGTCCGATGAACAGTGAAATTACAAAAAACTGAATATATGGATAAAAATGCAATTGCTTTAGTGTGTATGAATCATCATAATAAAGTATCTGATTCATATCACTCAAGACAATGGGATCATGTTTTCTTTCAAATTTATTTATTTTATTTAGAAGAAAGGCTTCGACATTTTCTTTCGGCAGTTTAATATTGTGAGATTCAACAACACCTGAATTTTCATCATACAAAATGACTGGGATTGTGTTATTGCTTTGCAGAATGGATAATACTAGATATGCATCCATATCTTCAGACATCATGGATTCTGTTGCAAGAGCCCACACCTCAATCTTGTTGCGCTCTTCTGCAGCCAGTTGTTTCACCATTAGGTTTGAAGCTATTAACGACAAAAGAGCTGCGACAATAGCCAATATCACAAATAAAAATGTAAGTGGCTGAGCAATTATGTTCTTATACGCCATTCGTTTGGATATAGGTTGTTTGCACGGTTACCAATATTTTTAACGAAACCCAGTGGTAAATCTCTATATGTAAGCAATATAAATCCTTTTGGAGAATCTGGTATACTTATGGCTTCTCTCCTAAGATATGCAATTGCCTCATCATAGGTCAATTCTCTGGTTGAAAAAATCTCTCTGTTCATCTCACTGCTCATTGCAAGTGAATGAGATGGAATAAAATCTTTACCTTTTATTTCACCAAGCTCAATTCCTAATGAAATAGTCTTCAAACTGTTTTTTAAAGCTAATATAGTTTCTGTATGTTGTTTAGAAACGGCTATTATACGATTTTCATCCTGAACAAAATCGAAATCGTCCGGATTTATTAAATATCTCTTGTATGTAGAAACCTCCTTTACTAAGTGAGAAGGGTATTTTCTATTTTTTTTGTTACGTTTTTGTATATGCTGAAGACTGTTTGAGACAGTTGAACCATCTTTTCTCAATACAGTCACAAATAACCCCTCTCCTTCTGTTTTATGAGGAAAGAAACGATAGGCGATGACCTTATCATCGAATGATGGCGATATTCCCCACTCTTTTTCGGTTTTAATTTCTACAAATTCCGCATGCATCTCATCAGATACCCATAATGCATTTACCTCATTTTCCAGTGTGTTATAGGTACATGTGCTGTAAATAAGTATACCGCCCGGTTTTAAAGCAGGCCAGATATCAGATAAAATATTTTTTTGTCGTTCTGCACACATTCTGACGTTTTCAGGTGACCATTCACTGATTGCTACATCGTCTTTTCTGAACATTCCTTCGCCTGAACATGGAGCATCTACAAGAATCATGTCATAGAAATCTTGAAGAAAGGCAAAATCTTTTGGCTCATTATTTGTTACCACAGTAGTTGAACTTCCCTGTTTCGTGATATTCTCAGAAAGGATATATGCACGCTGGCGTATTATTTCGTTTGATGTCAAGAGGCTACCAGCAGGTAGTGCTGAAAGTAAACTTACCGACTTACCACCGGGTGCTGCACAGAGATCGAGACATTTTAACGGCTTATCAATTAACTGTTTGACAACATGCTCAATAAACATTGAAGATGCTTCCTGAACATAATACTTACCGCCGTGAAACAGAGGATCGAAGGTGAAAGAAGGACGCTTATTCAGGTAATAGCCCCAATCCGACCATGGTACTTGCTTTCCCTCCTCAGGTAAATCTGAAACCTTGCCTTCAGATTTAAGTGGATTTAAACGGAGACTAACTGGTGGCACCTCCACTAAAGAACTAATAAAAGCGTCTGTCTGATCTTTCAGTAGCTGCCTGATAATATCTGTAAAATGGTCTGGAAGATTCATTGCTGATTATTCATTTATACAAAGTTAAAAGATTTTCACAAAATAATATTACCTTTACGCTCATAACAATCTTAAAACCATTTTCAGTCATGAAAAGAACTATTTTTATTATGGGATTAATCATATCCCTTGCTGTTTCCGCACAAAACAGACCTGATCCTCAGCCCTCAGCTGAAACAAATGAAAAGTTCAATATTGGAATGGCGGGTTACACTTTCAGAAATTTTAATTTGGACCAGACATTAGATATGATGCAGAAGTGTGATGTCAAATATTTGTGTATAAAAGACTTTCACCTACCCCTGAACAGTAACGAGAAAGAAATTGCAGACTTTCATGCTAAGCTGGCATCAAAAGGAATAAAGGGATATGCAGTTGGTCCGATATATATGAAGTCTGAGAAAGAGATTGATAATGCTTTTGAGTATGCAAAGCGTGTTGGGGTAAAACTTGTTGTAGGAGTACCAAATTATGAGCTGCTGCCATATGTTGACAAAAAAGTAAAAGAGTACAACATGCATTATGCTATTCACCTGCATGGTCCAGATATGGATCTTTATCCCGATGCAGATGATGTGTGGGAGAATGTGAAAGATTTGGATTCACGTATTGGTATGTGCCTTGACATTGGTCATGACACCAGAAATGGCAAAGATCCGGTAGAAGATTTAAAAAAGTATTACACCCGTGTATTCGATATTCATATCAAAGATGTTACCGGTAACACTAAGGCTGGATATTCTGTTGAAATAGGACGAGGTGTTATTGATATTCCGGCTTTCGTGAAAATGTTGCGAGAAGTAGGTTATACAGGAATGTGCAGCCTGGAACATGAGCGAAATATGGATGACCCACTTCAAGGAATTGCTGAATCGATTGGTTACTTCAGAGGGATTATTACTGCAACTAAATAAGGTTAAAAAAATCAACATAAATATTAGAGTCCCCCATATTTAAATGACAAATCATAAAAACAGTCCACTACACTGGAAGGTTCTCGAACGCAAGTACCTCCACAAGAGGCCGTGGCTGACTGTAAGATTGGAAAAGCTGCTAATGCCCAACGGCAATATAGTACCTGAATACTATGTTCTGGAATACCCAAACTGGGTTAATATTATTGCTATTACAAAAGATAAAAAGTTTGTGATGGTTAAACAGTATCGTCCCGGAATTGAAGAGGTATGCTTTGAACTTTGTGCCGGTGTTTGTGAAGATGAAGATTTGTCACCTTTATCATCTGCACAACGTGAACTGCTTGAAGAAACAGGTTATGGTGGTGGGGTATGGACTGAGTTTATCCGCATTGCACCTAATGCAAGTGCAGCTAATAACTGGTCCTACTGCTACATTGCTGAAGATGTAGAGAAAATAGGCAAACAGTCACTTGAGGAATCAGAGGATCTGACTGTACACCTGGTAACTTTTAACGAGCTAAAGGATTTACTCGAAAATGGCAAGATAGTTCAGGCAACAATGGCAGCTCCTTTATGGAAATTCATGGCTTTGTATGATAATTTTTGACTAATTTTGTACTCATAAAGAGTTTATAAATTGGACAAAGCAGCACTATATTTAATTCCCGTTTTATTAGGTGATACATCAGTTGAGCGGGTGATTCCTGAATTCAACAAGAGAATTGTATCTGAATTGAAGTTTTTCATTGTGGAAAACATTCGTTCAGCACGTCGTTTTATGAAGAAGTGTGATCCTGGCATTGACATTGATTCACTTACATTTTACGAACTGAATAAACATACAAACAAGAAGGATATTGAAGGTTATCTTGCTCCTATGAAATCAGGAAACAGCATGGGCGTTATTTCCGAAGCAGGATGCCCTGCCATTGCTGATCCGGGAGCAGAGGTAGTTGCTATTGCACAGAAAAAAGGGTATAAAGTTGTACCACTTGTTGGTCCCTCCTCCCTTTTGATGGCTATAATGGCATCAGGCTTTAACGGTCAGAGTTTTGCATTTCATGGTTACCTTCCCATTGATTCTTCAAAAAGGGTGAGTAAAATCAAATATCTGGAAATGCAATCATATAAGGATGATCAGACACAACTGTTTATAGAAACACCTTACCGTAATCAAAAGCTGGCAGAAGATATTATTGAAAACTGCAAACCACATACTCAGTTATGTATCGCGATGAATATTTCATGTGATGATGAGTGTATTGTCACAAAAAGCGTAAAGTCATGGAAAGGAAACCTTCCAGATATGCAGAAGACCCCAACCGTATTTCTTATTTATCGTGGTAAATAAACCTCATCTATCTAAGGAATTAATAGTGATGCATGTACACTTATGAATTCAATAAAAACAAATTAATAAAACAACTAGTAAAAAATAAAACGTTGAATATTCAGCACAACAAACAACTGCAACAATATAATTCATTCAGGACCAAAGCAGTAGCTCGATTATTTTGCGAACCTCAATCGGCAGATGAGTTATCAGAAATATTAAAAGCTTTTCCTGACGAGAATAAATTAATTCTTGGTGCAGGTAATAATCTTTTTTTTACAAAAGACTTTGATGGTTTGATCATTAAACCTGCAATGAAAGAGATTTATATTGTTTCAGAAGATGAAAATTATGTAGAAATTGAAGCCGGAGCTGCTATTGAGTGGGATAATCTTGTAGGAGAAACTGTTTCAAGAGGTTACTCCGGATTAGAAAACCTGTCGCTCATACCAGGTTCTGTTGGTGCAAGCCCGATACAAAACATAGGTGCTTATGGATCTGAAGTAAAGGACACAATTACTTTAGTAAAGGCTACAGATATGATTTCCGGAGAACAGTTAGAATTTACAAATGAAGAGTGTCAGTTTGAATATCGTGATAGCATATTTAAACAGAAACGCAGATATATAATAACTTCGGTAGTGTACAGGTTAAATAAAACATATATATACAAAGAAAAGTATGTTGATTTGAGTCGTGAACTGAAAGGAAACAACACACCATCACTATCTCAGGTAAGAGAAGCTATCATCAAAATTCGTACAAGAAAATTACCTGATGTAAAAACTTACCCAAACGCAGGAAGTTTCTTTAAAAACCCGATTCTGACAAAAGAAGAGAAAGAGGCATTACAAAAAAGATTAGTTGATGCACCTATCTACAATACAGGAGAGACAAGCTTTAAAACATCTGCAGCATTTTTAATAGAAAAAGCAGGATATAAGGGAAAGAATAATGGTTTAGTGGGAACTTATGAAAATCATGCATTGGTTATTGTGAATCTTGGTACAGATGATGGTAGAGATATTCTAAACTTTGCAAATGAGATTACCAATGAGGTGGAAAAGCAGTTTGGAGTTAGACTTGAACCTGAAGTATGGATTTATTAAACTTAAAAACATGTCATCATTTATAATAGAAGGCGGTCATAGACTAAAAGGCAATATAACGCCACAAGGAGCTAAAAATGAAGCTTTGCAGGTTATTTGTGCAACATTGCTTACAAGAGAGAGAGTAACAATTGAGAATATCCCGGACATTCTAGATGTTAACAATCTCATAGAACTGTTGCATGACCTTGGTGTAGAGATTAATAAAATTGAAAGCGGTGTATTTACTTTTAAATCTGAAAACATAGATATATCATATACTGAAACAGAGGAGTTCAGAAGAAAAAGTGCGTCAATGAGAGGCTCGATTATGTTAGCAGGACCTCTGCTTGCTCGCTTTGGCGAGGTCGTAGTTCCTAAACCAGGTGGAGATAAGATCGGGCGCAGGAGACTAGATACTCATTTCAATAGTTTAATGAAGTTGGGGGCCGATCTGACTAACGATGAAAAGAATCAGCTTATCAGATTATCTGCCACGAAATTAAAAGGAAAATATATACTTCTCGACGAGGCATCTGTGACTGGTACAGCCAACCTGATAATGGCAGCAGTTTTGTCGGAAGGTGAAACAGTTATATATAATGCCGCTTGCGAACCATATATTGAGCAACTTAGCCGTATGTTGGTAAGAATGGGTGCAAGAATAGAAGGTATTGGTTCTAACAAGCTGTTCATTAAAGGTGTAACATCATTAAACGGGTGCAAGCACCGACTGCTACCTGATATGATTGAGACAGGCAGTTTTATAGGTATGGCAGCTATGACGGAATCGGAGTTAACAATTAGAAATACTTCAATTGAAAATTTGGGTATTATTCCTGAAAGCTTCAGAAGACTCGGTATCACAATTGAACAGAGAGGTGATGATCTATATATTCCAAGTCAGAAGAGTTATACAATAGACTCATTTATGGATGGATCAATTCTTACAATATCTGATGCTCCCTGGCCTGGTTTGACACCCGATTTGCTAAGTGTTATGCTGGTAGTAGCCACAAAAGCAAAAGGGAGTGTACTTATACATCAAAAAATGTTTGAAAGCAGACTGTTTTTTGTTGATAAACTAATTGATATGGGTGCTCAGATAATTTTGTGTGATCCTCACAGAGCGGTAGTTATTGGATTGGATGAACGTTTCTATTTACGTGGTACAACAATGACTTCTCCTGACATACGAGCTGGTATTTCACTGCTGATTGCAGCTATGTGTGCTGATGGTGTAAGCACAATTCATAATATTGATCAAATCGATCGTGGATATCAAGATATCGACAAACGATTAAATGAACTTGGAGCCTCTATAGTAAGGAAATAAATTTGTTTATTACCCAACTCTTTTATTACTTTGTAGACTTGTAAATTGTGACTAATCCTCAGATTTATTTAGTATTATATACCGTCTCCCTGTTAATACAGACAGGGTTACATAATTTATGAACAGATTACACTTTAATAAATAACAACCAAAAAATAATTATGTCAACGAATAGAGTCGTAACCGATATTAAACAGGTAACAGTACGTTTTTCAGGTGATTCCGGTGACGGAATGCAGCTGTCTGGTACGTTATTTTCAACATTATCGGCAATATTTGGGAATGAAATTTCAACATTCCCGGATTTTCCTGCTGAGATTCGTGCACCACAAGGCTCACTTCATGGCGTTTCGGGATTTCAGGTTCGCATAGGTGCGAAAGATGTTTATAATTCAGGTGACAAGACGGATGTCCTGGTAGCCATGAATCCCTCTGCTTTAAAAGTAAATGCACAATTCCTGAAAAAAGGTTCGATTGTAATATATGACAACGATTCATTTAAAAAGAGAGATCTTGATAAGGCGAAGTTTGAGACTGAAGATCCATTTACTGAACTCAATTTAAATCATGTTCAGACAATTGGAATCGATATTACATCTCTTACAAAAGCTTCACTGGAGAACTCTGGTCTTGAGAATAAAGATATACTGAGAAGCAAAAACATGTTTGCTTTGGGTGTAGTTTGCTGGTTGTTTAACAGACCTCTGGAAATTGCTGACAAGCTGCTAGAACAAAAGTTTGGAAAAAAACCTGCACTTGTTGAAGCAAACATCAAAGCACTCACCGATGGTTATAATTATGGTGATAACTTACAGCTTACTGCCACTACATATAATATTGATGTAAAAGAATCAACCAAAGGATATTATATGGATGTGAATGGCAATACTGCTACTGCTTATGGACTGATAGCAGCTGCCGAAAGAGCAGGTCTTCAGCTATTCTTAGGTTCGTACCCAATTACTCCGGCAACAGATATATTGCATGAACTTACTAAAAGAAAAGATTTTGGAGTAAAGGCACTACAGATGGAGGATGAGATTGCTGGTATTACATCTGCAATTGGTGCAAGTTTTGCCGGATGTCTTGCAGCTACATCTACATCAGGTCCGGGACTTTCATTAAAAAGTGAGGCAATTGGTCTTGCAGTGATGACTGAATTACCACTAGTTATTATTGATGTTCAGCGTAGCGGACCTTCCACTGGTATGCCAACTAAAAGTGAACAAACCGACCTCAGACAGGCATTATATGGTCGCAACGGAGAGAGTCCTCTTGTAGTAATAGCAGCAACATCACCTACTGACTGTTTCGACAGTGCCTTTGAGGCATCAAAGATTGCACTTGAGCATATGACTCCTGTTATTCTATTGACCGACGGTTATATTGCAAACGGTTCGTCAGCATGGAGAATTCCTGAAATGGAAGACTATCCTGAAATCAATCCTCCATATGTAGATAAGTATTACAATGGAAACGCTGAAGACTGGAAGCCATTCTTAAGAAATGAAGCAACTGATGTTAGATATTGGGGTATACCCGGTACACCTGAATTTATGCACAGGGTGGGAGGACTGGAAAAGGACAGATTCACCGGAGTCATATCTTCTAATCCCGAGAATCATCAGTTCATGATTGATATTCGACAGAACAAAATAGAAAGGATTGCCGATTTTATACCTGAACAGGAGGTTATGGGTGATAAAGATGCTGAAACGCTTATAGTTGGCTGGGGAGGAACTTACGGACACTTGCTTGAGGCTACTCTGCACCTGCAGGACAGTGGTAAAAAGGTGGCATTCACTCAGTTCAGACATATTTCACCACTTCCAAAGAATACACACGATCTGCTAAAAGGTTACAAAAAGGTAATTGTTGCAGAACAAAATAGTGGTCAGTTTGCTGCATACCTGAGTTCAAAATTTCAGGATCTTAGCAATATACACAAGTTCAACAGAATTGAAGGCCAGCCATTTAAAGTGAGCGAGCTGGTAAAAGAATTCACCAAAATAATGGAGGAAGCATAATATGAATACAGTTGAAGCAAAAAATATAGATATAAGTGGTATTAAGTATCAGAAATACATGCCAAAAGACTATAAGAGTCCCAACCCAATACGTTGGTGTCCGGGCTGTGGTGACTATGCTATTCTGACATGTCTCCAAAAAGCTTTAGCCGAGTTGAATGTTGATCCACACAATACTGCGGTTATTTCAGGAATTGGCTGTTCTTCACGACTACCCTACTATATGAATACTTATGGGTTCCATAGTATTCATGGCCGGGCATCAGCAATTGCTACCGGAGTAAAGGTTGCAAATCCCAATCTGAGTGTATGGGTAGCAACAGGTGACGGTGACTCACTTGCAATTGGAGGTAATCACTTTATACATACAATTCGCAGAAATGTTGATATAAATATTCTTCTTTTTAACAATAAGATATATGGTCTTACTAAAGGTCAATACTCTCCAACATCAGAAAGAGGGTTTGTGTCTAAGTCATCGCCATATGGTACAGTAGAAGATCCATTCAGACCGGCTGAACTGACCTTTGGTGCAAGAGGAACATTTTTTGGCCGTGCATTGGATGTCGACATGAAAAATCAGGTAGACACTCTGGTTGAAGCAGCAAAACATAAAGGTACGTCTGTAGTTGAAATTTTACAGAACTGTGTTATTTTCAATGACGGAATACATAATAAAATAAGTGATCGCAACTGGAAGGCAGATAATACTATTTTATTAAAGCATGGAGAGAAAATGGTGTTCGGTAAAGATAATGAAAAAGGTATAGTATTGGATGGTTGGAACCTTAAGGCCGTTACCATTGGTGAAGATGGTTATACTATTGATGATGTACTGGTTCATGATGCCGAGACCCAAGACAACACACTTCATATGAAACTCGCTCTTATGGACACATCGGTAGGAATGCCTGTTGCACTTGGAGTTATCAGAAGTGTCACTGCACCTACATATGAGCGTGATTATGAAGATCAGATCGCTGAGGTACTAAAGAAAAGCCCTAAAAAATCATTCAGGGAATTTCTTCTGAATTCATCAAATGTATGGGAAGTTAAATAGTAATTAAAAAATATACAAGTTAAAAATTAAGAGGTACGATTATTCGTGCCTCTTTTCTTTTCTACGCTTTATCTCTGTTTCAATAAGTCGCAATTCCCTGCTTGTCTGACCTTTCATAGATGTATTCTCCTTAGTTCTTCTAAAGAGATATGGCATCATAGTTTTTACTTCTCCATAAGGTACATATTTTGCGACATTGTATCCATGTTCAGCAAGACTATAGGTAATATGATCACTCATACCATACAGTTGTGAAAAATATATTCCGGGGAAGTTTCTTGGAATACCATACTCATCAATTAGTCTTGCAAGCAGTAATGAACTTTTCTCATTATGAGTAGAAACCATAAAGTCTATAGTTTTATAATTTTCGATCAAATAATGAATGGCTGCATCAAAATCGTGATCAGTTGACTCTTTATCTGGCTGAATAGGTGATGGATAACCAAGTTCAATTGCCCGTTCACGTTCTTTTTCCATATACGCACCGCGAACAATTTTGAGTCCAAATTTAAATCCTTCATCCAAAGCTTTTTTATGATGAAGTTTAAGTCGCTCAAGTCCATCCCTACAGTATAACTGATAAGTATTTTGTACAATTGCTTTTTCACCATTATATTTTGACATAAGCTTTAAAACCATTTCGTCCAGAATTGGCTGAATCCATGTTTCCTCTGCATCTATAAGTACAGGGATACCTAATTCATATCCTCTTTTGAAGATTGAGGCCATTCTTTTTTCCACTCTGTTGAACTCCTCTTGTTCTTCATAAGAGAGAGCTTCATTTGCACTCACCTTTGCAAGAAGATCAAATCGCCCAATACCTGTAATCTTAAAAGCACTAAAAGGCACATTTTTGCTGTTAGCGGCAAATTCAATTGTTCGAATAATTTCATTACAAGTTGCGTCGAACAACTCATCCGAATCTTCACCCTCAAGTGCATAATCAAGAATAGAATCAACATTTCGACGACCCAGCTGAGCAATGGTTTTACTGCTATCTAAGATCGACATTCCACCCACAAAATGCCTGTAAATTGTCTTACGCAGTATACCCTTTACAGGGAAATGAATTGCAAAAGCAAGCTTTACGAGGAATTCACCTGTTTTAACCAAGTTCCTGCTGTTCATTACCTTAAAAAGCTGATACGCTTGTTTGAGACTGGAATCGGATAAATCACGAAATGCTAATTCAGTATTTTCCAAGTCTATAAATGATTCTTTTCTATCAGATAGTGTTGTTCTTTCGGTCTGCATGTGTGTCTGTTAAGTATTTAGATTCTGCAAATATAAATATTTTTTTGTATGTTTGTTTATCAAATATTAGCGATTTGGAGCAATTTATGTTTGAAAATTTAATCCTGAACTGCACTGTCAATGTAACGATGATTATTAACGACTAAATATAAATATATTATGCCAAAAGGTGTTTATAAATTACCGGAAATAAAAAATGAGCCTGTTTTGAGCTATGCTCCGGGATCAATTGAAAGAGAAACACTCAAAAAGACTTTATCAGAACTAAACAAAGGTGGACTTGACATACCAATGATAATTGATGGCAAGGAGATTCGTACTAACAACACTAAAGAGATACGACCGCCTCACAATCATCAAAATTTACTTGGTTATTATCATCAGGGAGATAAAAGTCATGTCCAAATGGCAATTGACGCTGCATTAAAAGCAAAACCATCATGGGAAGCAATGAACTGGGAAAGCAGGGCTGCAATATTTCTTAAAGCAGCAGATCTGATTGCAGGTCCATACCGCTCACAGTTTAATGCTGTAACAATGATTGGACAATCTAAAAACGCTTATCAGTCAGAAATCGATGCTGTTTGTGAACTAATTGATTTCTATCGGTACAATGTAAAAAACATGCATGAGATTTATAATATGCAACCAAACTCTTCACCCGGCATTTGGAATCGTATGGTGTGGCGACCTCTTGAAGGTTTTATTTTTGCTCTAACGCCATTCAATTTCACTTCAATTGCCGGAAATCTTGGTGCTGCTCCAGCATTAATGGGTAATACTGTAGTTTGGAAACCATCTAAAACAGCAGTTTATTCTGCACACCTTATAATGAAAGTTTTAAAAGAAGCAGGTCTGCCTGATGGCGTTATCAACCTAATTTATGTTGGTGGAAAAGAAGCCACTGATGTGATCTTTGATCATCGCGAATTTGCAGGTTTGCATTTTACAGGGTCCACCGAAGTTTTTAACAGCATGTGGAAATCAATTGCTTCAAACATTACAAAATATAAATCATACCCAAGAATTGTAGGAGAAACAGGTGGTAAAGATTATATTTTTGCAGAGAAAACAGCCAATGCAAAGCAGGTGGCTACAGCAATAACACGAGGTGCTTTTGAGTATCAGGGTCAGAAATGCTCTGCGGCCTCTCGTGCATATATTCCAATAAACTTATGGGATGATGTTAAAAAGTTTGTTGCAGATGATTTATCAAAAATCAAAACCGGTGTTGTTGAAGACTTCAGCAATTTTGTGAATGCTGTAATTGATGAAGAATCTTTTGACAAGCTTGCAAAAGTAATTGAGGATGCTAAGAGCTCGCCTGATACAGAAATTGTTTGTGGAGGAAATTATGATAAATCGACCGGGTATTTTATCTATCCAACTGTTATCCAGGCAAAGAGACCAGACTACATTACTATGAAAGAGGAACTTTTTGGTCCTATTATTACTGTATATGTTTATGATCCAGAAGAAATAGATGCTGTACTTGATCTTTTAGATAAGAGTACAGATTATGCTCTGACGGGTGCCATTTTCTCTTCCGACAGAGCTCAGATTGAAAAGCTTACTGCTAAGCTTACACATACTGCAGGTAATTTCTATATTAATGATAAGCCTACTGGTGCAGTGGTTGATCAGCAACCTTTTGGAGGTGGTCGTGGATCAGGTACTAATGATAAGGCAGGCTCGGTTTTAAACTTGCTACGCTGGGTGTCGCCACAATGTATAAAGGAGACATTTGTTCCTGCAACTGACTATATGTATCCGAATTTCATGGAAGAGTAATATCTTATTTATAAGAATAGCTTTTTTTTATATTTGTATGATTATTTTTGGGGGTCTAATTCCAGACCCCTATTTCGTTTTACAACAGGAACTGTTATCATCACTTTGCTTCTGTTAAATAAATCTTTCAGAAAAACATTATATCTTTGTGTATTGTTAAAGCTGTTGATTAGTATATTAGATGCACAAAAAAAGAATAAATATAGCAGTGGACGGGTATTCGTCATGCGGAAAAAGCACAATAGCAAAGGGATTAGCTAAGAAGTTAGGTTATACATATATTGATAGTGGAGCTATGTATCGTGCAGTGGCTCTGTTCGCGATAAGGAACGGGTGGATCACAGACCAAATGATGGATGAGAAAGCCATAATAGAACATTTATCTAATATAAAAATCACTTTTAAACCAAATTTATCTGGAGTTCAGGAGACATTCCTGAACGATGAGAATGTGGAGAAAGAAATACGTACGCTAGAAGTGGCTAATGGAGCCAGCAGAGTAAGTACATTGGCAGCTGTAAGGAAAGAGATGGTTCGTCAGCAGCAAGAAATGGGAATAAATAAAGGTGTAGTAATGGATGGCAGGGATATTGGTACAGTGGTGTTCCCTAATGCAGAAATGAAGCTTTTCATGACCTGCTCACCAGAAATCAGAGCAAAACGCAGATATGACGAAATGGTATCGAAAGGAGAGTCGCCACTTTATGAGGATGTATTAGCAAACGTGAAGGAGCGTGACTTGCGTGATACAACCAGAGAAGAAAGTCCTTTAAGACAGGCTGAAGATGCTATTGTTCTTGATAACTCAGAAATAGGCATTGATGAACAGCTGATATGGGCTTTAAATATGTTTAATAAAATCACAGGTAATAATGAACAAAATTGAAATAGACAAAGGTTCCGGATTTTGCTTTGGAGTTGTTAAAGCAATCAACAAAGCAGAAGAAGAACTTAAGAAGAATGGAACACTATATTGTTTAGGTGACATTGTGCACAATAATATTGAGGTAGAACGACTGGAGAAAATGGGATTAATTACAATTGACCATGAACAGTTTAAAAAATTGAAGAATGTACGTGTATTACTGAGAGCTCATGGTGAACCACCAAGCACATATGAAATAGCTAAGGAAAATAATATAGAGTTGATAGATGCTTCTTGTCCAGTGGTTTTAGGACTTCAGAAGAAAATCAAAAAGAGATATAACCTCAGGGTTGATGATGATACTCAGATAGTTATTTATGGCAAAAAGGGGCATGCAGAGGTAAATGGCTTACTTGGACAAACAGCTGAAACAGCTATAATAATTGAGAGTAAGGATGATATTGAAAAACTCGACTTTACTCGAGACATTAATCTTTTTTCACAAACGACAAAATCGCTGGATGGCTTCTTTGAGTTAGGAAATTTAATACGCAGCAGAATGAAAAATGGTGCAAAACTGGAGTTTTTTGATTCTATTTGCCGCCAGGTATCCAACCGTGTTCCCAATATACAGGAGTTTGCGGCAAAACATGATCTGATAATTTTTATAGCAGGTGAAAAGAGCTCGAATGGCAAGGTGTTATTTTCAGAGTGTAAAAAGGTGAATCCAAACTCCTATTTTATTCATTCACCTGAGGAGGTGAGACCGGAACTTATTGGAGAATATACGAATATTGGCATTTGTGGCGCAACTTCAACACCATTATGGCAGATGAAAGCGGTTGCCGAAAACATATCGAAATTAAAGCCAGAAATGAACATTACAGAAGCTGCTTTTTAAGCAGCTTTTTTTTGTCTCATCATTTAAAAAAATGTATCTTTGCACCTTATTGAATTTAAAGGTATTTGAGCATTTTTTCAAATCAGTTACAAGGTAAACAATCAATTATGGACTCAAACATAAAAAGTGTTGGCATCCTTACTTCCGGAGGAGATGCGCCGGGCATGAATGCAGCAATCAGAGCTGTAACCCGTGCAGCTATTTTCAATGGTATGACTGCATATGGTATTTACCGTGGCTTTAAAGGTTTGATAACAGATGAAATAGAAGAATTCAAAACCAATAGTGTTAGCAATATAATACAACAGGGAGGAACAATTCTAAAGACTGCACGCTCTGATGAGTTTTTAACAACAGAGGGCAGACAAAAAGCTTATGACAACATGAGAAAATATGGAATTGACTCATTAGTTGTTATAGGTGGTGATGGATCGCTTACAGGTGCTGCAGTTTTTGCCAATGAGTTTAATATCCCTGTAGTTGGAATGCCTGCAACAATTGATAATGACCTTAATGGTACTGATACCACCATAGGATACGATACTGCACTGAACACTATAATGGATGCCATGGATAAAATCAGAGATACTGCCACTTCGCACGAGAGACTCTTTTTCGTAGAAGTTATGGGACGTAACTGTGGTTTCCTTGCTCTTAATAGTGCTATTGCCTCGGGAGCCGAAGCAGCAATTATTCCTGAAATCAGTATTGAAAAAGACCAGTTGGGTGAACTTATACAACAGGGTTTCCGTAAATCTAAAAGTAGCAGTATGGTGCTGGTAACAGAGAGTGAAGTTACAGGTGGAGCTATAAAACTAGCTGAACGTGTAAAAAAAGAATATCCACAGTATGATGTGAGAGTGACTATTCTTGGTCATTTACAAAGGGGAGGAACTCCTACTGCACAGGACAGAATTCTTGCCAGCCGAATGGGTGTTGCTGCAATTCAGGCTTTACAGGAAAATCAGCGTAATGTGATGATAGGAATTCACGAAAACGAGATCGACTATGTTCCTTTTAAAAGAGCTATTAAGAAACAGAAAGATATAAGTGAAGAGATGCTAGAGGTATTACGCATATCTTCAATTTGATCTATATTAAAGATTCATCAATAAAATAAAATCATTTATATGGAAATTACACACATCGAACACATTGGCATTGCTGTTAAAAGTATCGAAGAACAGCTACCTTACTATGAAAACATACTTGGTTTGAAATGTTACAATATTGAAACTGTAGAAGATCAAAAAGTAAAGACTGCCTTTTTTATGGTTGGACAGACAAAAATTGAACTTTTAGAACCAACCAGTGAAGATAGTACAGTTGCAAAATTCATAGAAAAAAAAGGTGAGGGAGTTCATCACATTGCATATGCAACCAAAAATATTAATGATGCACTTAAAGAGGTGGAATCAAAAGGTGTAAAGCTAATCGATAAGGAAGGTCGTGCAGGTGCAGAAGGACTTACAATAGGATTTCTACACCCTAAATCAACCGGTGGTGTACTTACCGAATTTTGCGAACATCCAGAGAAATAAGAAAATAAACATACACAATATAACAAACTTAATCTTATGAGTAACCAACTTGATAAAGTAAAAGAGCTTATAGAACTTCGTCAAAAAGCTCGTTTAGGTGGTGGTGAGAAAAGAATTGAATCCCAACACACTAAAGGAAAATACACAGCACGTGAACGAATCGACATGCTTCTTGACCATGGAAGCTTCGAAGAGTTTGATATGTTCGTAGAACATCGTTCTTATAATTTTGGAATGGAGAAGAACAGATTCCTGGGAGATGGTGTAGTAACCGGATACGGAACTATAGAGGGTCGTTTGGTATATATTTATGCACAAGACTTTACTGTTTCTGGCGGTTCACTATCTGAAATGCATGCTCAGAAGATTTGTAAAGTTATGGATCAGGCCATGAAAATGGGTGCACCTGTTATCGGTATTAACGACTCTGGTGGTGCTCGAATTCAGGAAGGTGTTAATGCACTTGCAGGTTATTCTGAAATATTTCAGCGAAACATTCTTGCATCTGGTGTGATTCCTCAGATTTCAGGTATTTTTGGTCCTTGTGCCGGCGGCGCAGTATACTCTCCAGCACTTACAGACTTTATCCTGATGACTCAAGGAACTTCCTATATGTTCTTGACTGGCCCTAAAGTTGTAAAAACAGTTACAGGTGAAGATGTTACACAAGAACAGCTTGGAGGTGCAAGTGTTCATACTACAAAATCAGGTGTAGCTCATTTTTCTGCACAAACCGAAGAGGATGGTATGAAGCTTATTCGTAAACTACTAAGCTATATACCACAAAACAATGTTGAAGAAGCTCCACTAGTTATTACTGATGATCCAATTGACCGTTTGGAAGATAGCTTGAACGATATTATTCCTGACAGCCCTAACAAACCATACGATATGTATGAAGTTATTGGAGCGACTGTTGACAATGGCGAATTTTTAGAAGTGCATGCAGATTATGCCAAAAATATAATTGTTGGTTTTGCACGCTTTAACGGAGTTTCTGTTGGTGTTGTTGCTAACCAGCCTAAATTTCTTGCAGGTGTTCTTGATATTAATGCCTCAAGAAAAGCAGCACGTTTCGTTCGTTTTTGTGATGCATTTAATATTCCACTTGTTACTTTTGTTGATGTTCCTGGTTTTCTACCCGGTACAGGACAGGAGTATGGAGGTGTAATTACTCATGGTGCAAAATTACTCTATGCCTACGGAGAGGCTACTGTACCAAAAATTACAGTTACACTTCGTAAATCCTATGGTGGTGCTCATATCGTTATGAGTTGCAAACAACTTCGTGGTGATATCAACTATGCCTGGCCAACTGCAGAAATTGCTGTTATGGGTGCTGACGGAGCTGTTGAGGTACTCTATAATAAAGAGATTGCAGCGGAGAAGGATCCTGAAAAACAAAGAGCAGTAATAGAAGAGAAGAAGAAAGAGTATAATGATCTCTTTACAAATCCTTATGTGGCAGCTCGATATGGCTATATTGATGATGTAATTGAACCAAGAAATACAAGGTTCCGTATAATACGTGCATTACAGCAATTACAGACTAAGAAGCTTGAGAATCCTGCTAAGAAGCATGACAATTTACCACTATAAAAAGCAGATGTATATGAGAATTTATAAACTGTTCATATCTCTTTTCATCACTGCATTTCTATTTATCGGATGTAACTCAGATATTGAAAATCCAAAATGGGTTATAAATGAGGTGATGGTGACAAATGAAACTAATTTTGTAGATGATTTTGGACAACGTAACGGATGGATTGAGATATACAATAATACTGCAGGTACAATGGATTTAGGAGGACGTTATCTGACTAATGACCGTAACAATCCAACAAAATATCCAATTCCAAGAGGTGATGTTCTCACAAAAGTTAAACCACGTCAACATGTCCTTTTCTGGGCTGACAATGAACCATTTAACGGAACCTTTCATGTAAACTTCAAATTAGATCCAACTAAAGAGAATTATATAGCTTTATATGATAATGACGGGAGAACGTTACTTGATGAGATAATTATTCCAGCAGATGTACCTGCTGATCGTACTTACGGGTTTCCAAAGGATGGAATTAAATATAATGAGGAGGGTGAAATTAACGCCGTTATACTGGATAGGGTAACTCCAAGCAGCAATAATGCCATATTGGAAGAAAACCCCAAAGTAATGGATATGCGTGTAAATGACCCTTGGGGTGGAATGCTTACAATTACAGCAATGTTGGTAGTGTTCTCTGCATTAATTGGTCTATACTTTTTCTTTAAATTATCCGGAAATATCGCAACCAGGATTTCTAAGAGAAAAATTGCCAAGAGTGGAACACTCTCTGCTGTTCGTAGTCAGACTCACCTTTCCGGTGAAGTATTGGCTGCAATTTCTGCCGCACTATATGAAATTAAAGAGGATCAGCATGATATAGAATCAACGATTTTAACAATCAGACAGGTAAAGAGAGACTACTCTCCTTGGAGTGCTAAATGGAAATCACTAAGAAAATTACCTAAATAGAAAAAATATTAAAGAATTACACAAATAGAAATAGTATGAAAGAGTTCAAATATAAAATAAACGGTTCACCATATAGAGTAGTGGTAAATAAATCCGACGATGAGATTGTGGAACTTGAGGTTAATGGTACACCATTCACTGTGGAACTACAACCTAAGACCAAGAAGCCTAAGGCTGTGGTTCAACGCCACACTGCTGAACCTGTACAAACAGCACCTTCTACTTTGGTTACAAGACCATCTAGTACATCTGGCAAGAATACGATTCAATCTCCTCTACCGGGGGTTATTCTGGATATAAAATGTAATGTGGGTGACACAGTGAAAAAAGGACAAACCCTGATGATTCTTGAAGCAATGAAGATGGAAAATAATATTCTCGCTGATGGTAATGGCAAAATAGCTGAAATTTTAGTCCAAAAAGGAGACTCAGTTCTCGAAGGAGCTAACCTTGTAGTAATCGAATAAACCAGGGAGAAGAATATGAATACATTACTATCTTTAGCAGATAATTTACGAACCTTTTGGGGCTATACCGGATTTTACAATGTGGAGTCAGGGCATATAATTATGATCTTAATTGGATTGGTATTTATATACCTTGCAATAACAAAAGAGTACGAACCTCTTTTGCTTATTCCTATTGGATTTGGTATACTTATTGGTAATATCCCATTTAATGAAGCCGCTGGATTGCAAATTGGTATTTATGAAGAAGGATCTGTATTTAACATCCTTTACCAGGGTGTTGTTCAGGGGTGGTATCCACCTCTCATTTTCCTTGGTATTGGAGCTATGACAGATTTCTCGTCATTAATAGCAAATCCTAAACTAATACTTATTGGTGCTGCATGTCAGTTTGGTATTTTCGGTGCATATATTATAGCTATCGAATGGGGGTTTGCACCAAATGAAGCTGGTGCAATTGGTATTATTGGTGGTGCTGATGGACCGACCGCGATATTCCTAACATCAAAGCTAGCGCCACACTTGCTAGGGGCTGTGGCTATTTCAGCATACTCCTATATGGCACTTGTACCTGTTATACAACCACCTTTCATGAGGTTGTTAACGACAAGCAAAGAGAGAAGCATGAAGATGAAAACTCCTCGTGTGGTTTCACAAACAGAAAAGGTTCTATTCCCCATAATGGGACTTCTGCTTACTGCATTTTTAGTGCCTTCAGGACTCCCACTTCTTGGTATGTTGTTCTTCGGAAATCTTCTAAAGGAATCTGGCGTTACACGTCGTTTGGCAGAAACCGCACGCGGTCCGCTGATTGATACTATTACAATTCTACTTGGGCTTACAGTTGGTGCATCTACTCAGGCAACAACATTCCTAAGAATAGAATCTCTGAAAGTTTTCCTAATTGGTGCATTATCATTTGTAATTGCAACTGTTGCGGGAATACTCTTCGTAAAAACATTCAATCTTATTTTGCCGAAAGATAAAAAAATTAATCCACTAATAGGAAATGCAGGGGTATCAGCTGTACCAGATGCAGCAAGGATATCTCAAACACTTGGATTAGAATATAATCCATCAAACTACCTGCTCATGCATGCGATGGGACCAAATGTTGCCGGTGTAATTGGATCAGCTGTTGCTGCAGGTATTTTACTTGGTTTCTTATATTAATAATCCGATTGGGTAAATTAAACTAATTTTATTTTAATAATTAGTTAACTCCTAACGGAATAGAATGTATCTTACAAAGAAAAGATGTCTTCATGAAACAAATATGAGTAAAGAGATATTATAAATATCTCTTTACTCTATTAATAAGTCTTTGTATTTTTGAAAGTTACATATCATTATATTACTGAAAAATTTAATTACTATGGAATTAGAACAGTTATTACCTGCTATATCAGGAATGACATGGCAACATCTGGTTATGATAGGAGTTGGATTAATACTCATTTATCTGGCCATTGTAAAAAATTATGAGCCCACACTCCTATTACCAATGGGATTTGGAGCAATATTAGTAAACATACCTTTATCATCTGCGATAACACAAATTGATCCGGCTACCGGTGAAACTTTAGAGGGTGTTCTAAACGTTTTTTTTGATGCCGGTATTGCAACTGAAATCTTTCCGTTGCTGATTTTTATTGCTATCGGAGCGATGATCGACTTTTCACCACTTTTCCGTAACCCATCGTTGCTTCTGTTTGGAGCAGCAGCTCAATTTGGAATTTTCCTAACAATGGTGTTTGCTGCGCTACTTGGTTATGACATTAGAGAAGCAGCCTCAATTGGAATAATTGGTGCCGCTGATGGACCAACCTCTATAGTTGTAGCGGCTCGTTTTGCTCCAAATCTTCTTGGACCTATTTCAGTAGCAGCTTACTCTTATATGGCTTTGGTTCCAATTATTCAGCCTCCTGTTATCAGATTGCTAACCTCCAGAAAAGAAAGGTTGATACGAATGACAGGTAATAACAATAAGAAAATTTCTAAAAAAGCTCTGATTGCATTTCCAATAGTTATTACAATTGCAGCTGGAATTATAGCTCCTTCATCACTCGCACTAATTGGATTCCTGATGTTTGGAAACTTAATACGTGAATGCGGCGTTTTGAACAAGTTATCTCTTTCTGCACAGAATGAACTATCAAGCTTGGTGACTATTCTTCTTGGAATAACAATAGCTAGTACAATGACAGCTGAAAGATTTATAAGGATTGACACTCTGATTATAATAGCATTGGGGCTGTTTGCTTTTGTTTTTGACACATTTGGAGGTGTCATCTTTGCTAAGTTTCTGAATATGTTTAGAAAAGACGGAAATAAGATAAATCCAATGATTGGAGCATGCGGTATTTCAGCCTTTCCAATGTCGGCAAGGGTTATACATCAAATGGGACAGAAAGAGGATCCTTACAATTACCTGCTCATGCCTGCTATAAGTGCAAATGTAGGAGGTCAGATAGGATCTGTTGTTGCAGGTGGTATAATTTTAACTTTAGTTCCTTTATTGGCTTAAAATCGATTTAACATGACACCAACATTACAAACAACATTATTAGTGGCATTAATAGGTATAGTGGGAATCTTTTTATTCATGTCCATCTTTTATCTGCTTATAAAAGGACTTGATAAATGGCTACCTTTTGAAGATGAAAGGTCTAAGCAGGATTTGGTTGTAGACGAAACCGAAGAATAAAATAACAGACATTTAAGTAGGTTAAAATTTTTTTTGTACTATTTATTTTGTTTTCTTACATCTGCACCCCACATAAGTTTGTCTCGCAGTGTTTCAAAGAAAGTATGCCCGACCCTTTTTACTACTCGTAAAGTATAGTCAGCTTTTCTGACCTGAATACTTACTGTTTCGTCTAAAACACGTGACTGACCATCTACTGACACAAGAAACATATGGCTGCGGCTCTCTATTTTAAGAGAAATTATACTACTGTCATCTACCACAAGAGAGCGTGAAGTAAGATTATGTGGTGCAATAGCAGACAAAATTATGCTGGGAGTAGTTGGTGATAAAATCGAACCTCCAATACTTAAAGAATATGCAGTTGAACCGGTAGGAGTAGAAATAACAAGTCCATCAGCCTGATATGATGTTAAATAATCGTTATTAATATATGCATGTATTGAAAGCATTGAAGCAGTATCCTGCTTTAAGATTGCTATCTCATTTAAAGCATTGGTATTGAAATGATTTGGGGGGAACACTTCATCTGTTGTCATTTTTAGAAGCGTACGATCCTGAACTTTATAGTCACCTCTCATAACTTCTGAGAGTGTATCTTCAACATCTGAATAATTAATAGCTGCAAGAAAACCCAATCTTCCGGTATTTATACCCAGAATTGGAATACCTGTATCACCTACAGTAGCAGCAGTGCGTAAAAATGTACCATCACCTCCTACACTGACAACCATATCCACATCAGGTAAGGTTTCAGCTAATTCACAGATAGGGTCTAGCAATTGTCTTATATTGCCGGGTAGTGAAATGTAAAAATTCTCAGGGAGATACAGTTGACCTCCATGTCTCTTAATTGCATCGCAAACCCCGTAAATTTGTTCTTCTGCTTTTGCAGACCTATCGGGGAACATACTTCCAAATAGTGCAAACTTCATTTATTCACATATCTAAGTAATACATCAATTCGTCAAGTCTCTCTTTCTGCTGATCAGTGACTTCACCCTCTTTCATAAAAAAATAAGTTACGTTATAATTGAACCTTTCAAAACTTCTCAATATAGTAGTAAGATCTGAAATATCAAGTTTAAGTGATACCAGAAGTTCACTGCCTCCAGAAATAGGTAGTGTAGAAAGTGAAATCACATGTGCATTATTACTCTCTACAATTCGTGCAATCTCAGTAAGGGTGTAATCTTTAATGGGCATTTCCAGAATTATAAGAGAGTTCTCAGCTTCCGAAAGCTCACTGAATTGTTCAGGTGTAAGTGGTTTACTAAAATTTTCCACTTGTTTTTTGATAAATTCTTTCGTTGACATTGAGAAAATGGTTATTTCGTATTACTTTTGTATCAGCTTTACAAAGATGGCAATTTTTTGCTTATTTGAACCTTCTTATAGTTTTATTTTAATTTTATTTTTAAAATCTTTTTAGGTTTATTTCTTTGTGAATTAAGTATACAAAAATATGACTAAACTTAGTGTAAATATCAATAAAATAGCTACCCTAAGAAATGCACGCGGAGGTAATATTCCAGATGTGATAAAAGTAGCGATTGATTGTCAGGCATTTGGAGCCGAAGGAATTACTGTTCATCCAAGACCAGATCAAAGACATATTAGATACTCTGATGTTTTTGACTTGCAGTCTAAAGTAAAAACAGAGTTTAATATTGAAGGAAACCCCACCCCGGAATTCATTTCTCTTATTGAAAAAATACGACCTTCTCAGGTAACTTTAGTGCCTGATTCTCACGATGCTATAACCTCTAGCTCTGGATGGGACACTATTACCCATAAAGAATTCTTATCTGAAGTTGTTAGTAAATTTCAATCTATGGGAGTAAGAACATCTATTTTTGTTGATCCCAACCCTGATATTATACGAGCTGCATCACAAATTGGAACAGATAGGATTGAGTTATACACCGGTCCTTATGCAGAAGAATTTATCAAAAACAAAGAAAAAGCTATCTCTCCATACATTGAAGCAGCTAAACTGGCAAAGAATCTTGGATTAGGTGTTAATGCCGGTCATGACTTAAATCTTGATAATCTCAACTATCTATACATCAATATCCCATGGATTAAGGAGGTCTCTATAGGTCACTCACTTATAAGCGATGCCCTCTATATGGGATTAGAAAAAACAATAAAAGCGTATAAAGATTGTTTAAAAGCTCCACAACCTGAGGATTAAATATCCAATTTTTATATCTTTAGCAATTAAAGTAATCTAATTTATTCAATAATAGTATACTATCGGTATGATTTTTTTGCAATTACCTTCACAAGCTGATACAGCACAGGCTATTTACAACACGATGCAGCAGACAGCTGCAGCAGCAGAAACTGAAACAATAACAATGAATGCATTTGATCTGGCCTTAAAAGGTGGCTGGCTTATGATTGTTTTGTTAATTCTATTGTTAATGTCAATTTATGTTCTCATTGAAAGAACATTGGTGATTAATAAAGCAGCAAAAGAGGATAATTCATTTATGAATCGCATAAAAGATTATATTCACGATGGTAAAATAGATACTGCAATAAACCTGTGCCGTAACACTGATACACCAACAGCCAGAATGGTCGAAAAAGGTATATCGAGGCTAGGCAGACCAACTGCAGATGTTATGTCAGCAATTGAAAACCAAGGTAATATTGAGATCTCCCAACTGGAGAAAGGATTGCCGGTATTGGCTACATCTGCTTCTGGCGCACCTATGGTTGGATTCTTAGGTACAGTAACCGGTATGGTGAGAGCTTTTATGGATATGGCCAGTGCAGGTGCAAATGTGAATGTAAATATTCTTTCTACAGGTATATATGAAGCTTTAGTTACTACTGTAGGAGGTTTGATTGTTGGTATTATTGCTCTATTTGCTTTTAACTATCTTACAACACGTATTAAAGGTATTGTAAATAATCTGGAGCGTAGGATTATGGAATTCATGGATATATTAAATGAACCTGCAGTTTAGCACATTAAAGTAAATTCGAAATGGCTTTAAAACAAAGATTTACAATTGAGACCAATTTTAGTATGGCATCTATGACAGATGTGATTTTTCTACTGTTGATTTTTTTCATGATCACATCTACAATTGTTACACCCAATGCAATTCAGGTTGCATTACCCAGAGCTCAACAACAAGCTCAGGTAAAACCTATAACACGTGTAACTATTGATAAAGATCTCAACTATTATGTAGCTCATGGTAATGATACAGAAAGACAGGTTACATTTGAAGAGATAACTCCATTCCTGCAACAGGCATATAATGCCGATCCGGGAATATTTGTGGCTCTTTACGCTGACGAAACCGTTCCTTACAGGGAGATCGTGCAAATACTTGATATTGCAAATCAAAACCAGTTTAATATGGTTTTAATGACTCGACCAAATTAAACAATTTTCTATTATACATAGCAAGATGCAAATTACAAGGGAAGAGATTGGTGGAATAGTAGGTACAACAATATTTGCAATATTGCTGGCTCTTCTTTTGCTTTTCTCATACTTTACAATGGCATCACCTCCTGAAGAGCTAGAAGGTGTACCTGTTATGTTTGGTTCAATAGAAGATGCATTTGGATATGTCGAGCCACCTATGACAGAAATAACTCCTATACCAACTCAGGAACTACAGATACCAGAATACTCACCAAATGAGCCTTTAATTACTCAAACGACTGAGCCTACTATTGATGTTGAAGCTTTACGTGAAGAAGAACGCAGGCAGACGGCTTTAGCTGAGGAACGCAGGAGAATTGAAGAAGCTGAAAGAATCAGACGACAGGAAGAAGCAAGGAGAAGAGAAATAAATGAGCAAATGTCAGGACTTTTCGGTGAAAGTTCTGGTAGTCGCGGTAATACTCAAGGTGAAGGTACACAAGGAGTATCAACAGGAAACTCATCTCAAGGCTCACCTACAGGAACCGGAGGTATAGGTTCTTATGACCTCGGAGGTCGAAGCCTTGGAAGTGGAGGATTGATTCAACCAAGATATACGGTGAACGATTACGGCACTGTGGTTGTTAATATTACAGTAGACCCTGCAGGGAATGTTATTCATGCAGAAATAGGCCGAGGTACAAACACTCCAAGTGCAACACTTAGGAATGAAGCATTGCGTGCTGCAAGAAATACAAAGTTTAATTCAATAAACTCTGCAAATAACCAGCAGGGTACTATTACTTATCGTTTTAATCTGAACTAATAAGTAACTCAACATAGAGGAGATGTTTATTTACCTCATTCTGTAAAGTTCAGATAATTACTTGCAAATAAGATCAATTAGTAATGTCTCCAATCATAATTGGATTTAAATGTGAAAAATATGAAGAAAGTAGCACTATTTTTAGCAAATGGATTTGAAGAAATTGAAGCGTTAGGTATAATTGATATTCTAAGAAGAGCTCAAATTCCGGTTCTCACTGTTTCAATAACAGATGAAAAAGTTGTTACCGGTGCACATAATGTTAAAGTCATAGCTGACACAACATTCACTGAAACCGATTTCAAAGATATTGAAATTCTTGTTCTACCTGGTGGTATGCCTGGAGCAAAACATCTCAATGAACATGATGGTTTAAAAAACCTTATTAGTGAGTATCATTCTAAAGGCCAACAGATTGCCGCTATTTGTGCTGCACCAATGGTTTTGGGAGGATTAAGAATCTTAGAAGGAAAAAGAGCTACTACTTATCCTGGATTTGAACCTGAACTTATTGGAGCAAATATTACAGGTGAAAATGTTGTAGTTGATGAGAACATAACAACAGGCAAAGGCCCTGGTTTAGTATTTGAGTTTGCATTAAGACTTGTGGAACAAATTGCAGGCCTGCAAGTTCGTCGTGAAGTACAAAGCGGACTACTTCTTTAATGATCAGACTCTCTTTTTTGGTGCTTTTCAAGCACTTATTGAAATGAAATTACCGGTGCAAAGAATTGGTTATTAATAAAAAACCAATTATCTTTGCACCGCTTTTTTAAACAACATAATGTCTCACTTATTTAATTAAAACAATTTATCAACAACAAATGACTGAAAACCTAAAAAATGTAGCACCCATAGAAGATTTCGATTGGGCTGCTTATGCTCAGAATGATTCTTATAGCAAAGAAAACAGAGAGAAGCTTGCAGAAAGCTACGACAATACACTGAGCAAAATTAACGACAAAGAGGTCGTAACTGGTATTGTTACCTCCATGAATAAACGCGAAGTAGTTGTAAACATCGGATATAAATCTGATGGTGTGGTTTCAATGAACGAATTTCGTTATGATCCTGATCTTAAGGTTGGTGACGAGGTAGAAGTATACATTGAAAGCCAAGAAGATAAAAAAGGACAATTAATCCTTTCTCACAAAAAAGCACGCGCATCTCGCGCATGGGATCGTGTGAATGCAGCATTAGAAAACAACGAAATTATAAAAGGATATATCAAATGCCGCACTAAAGGTGGTATGATTGTTGATGTATTCGGTATCGAAGCATTCTTACCGGGATCTCAGATAGATGTGAAACCTATCCGTGATTACGATATGTTTGTTGATAAAACGATGGAATTCAAGGTAGTAAAGATTAACCCTGAATATAAAAACGTTGTTGTATCGCATAAAGCTCTGATAGAAGAGGAATTAGAACAACAGAAGAAGGAAATTATTTCTAAACTGGAAAAAGGACAAGTACTTGAAGGTATTGTTAAGAATATCACATCTTATGGTGTATTCGTTGACCTTGGAGGTGTTGATGGATTAGTTCATATAACTGACCTATCTTGGGGCCGTATCCAGCATCCGGAAGAAGTTGTTAAACTTGATGACAAAATCAACGTTGTTATTCTCGACTTTGACAATGAGAAAAAACGTATCGCTTTAGGTTTGAAACAGCTCACTCCACATCCATGGGATTCACTTAGCGAATCATTAAAAGTGGGTGATATTGTTAAAGGTAAAGTAGTTGTAATGGCCGATTACGGTGCGTTCGTAGAGATAGCTCCAGGTGTTGAAGGTTTAATCCATGTGTCAGAAATGAGCTGGACACAACATCTTCACAGTGCTCAAGATTTCATGAGTGTGGGTGATGAAATAGAAGCTGTAATTCTAACACTTGATCGCGAAGAGCGTAAAATGTCACTTGGCGTTAAACAGCTTAAACCAGATCCATGGGAAAGTATTGAAGAAAAATTCCCAGTTGGAAGTACACACAAAGCTAAAGTACGTAACTTCACTAACTTTGGTGCCTTTGTTGAAATAGAAGAGGGTGTAGAAGGATTAATCCACATATCCGACCTTTCATGGACAAAGAAAATCAAACATCCGAGTGAAGTAACTGAAATTGGCTCTGAAATTGAAGTTCAGGTACTTGATATAGATAAAGAAAACCGTCGCTTAAGCCTTGGACACAAGCAGCTTGAAGAAAATCCTTGGGATGTATTTGAAACTATATTTACTGTAGGTTCAGTTCACGAGGGTACAATAATTGAAATGCTTGATAAAGGTGCTTTAATTTCATTACCATATGGTGTTGAAGGATTTGCTACTCCAAAACATCTTATAAAAGAAGATGGCACACCAGTAGAGGTTGACGAAAAGCTTGACTTTAAAGTAATTGAGTTTAACAAAGATGCAAAACGTATAATTGTTTCTCATAGCAGAATTTTCGAAGATAAAGTAAGCGAAGAAGCTAGAAAGAAAGGTAAACGTACCAGCAAAAAAGAAGGTGGCATAGAAAATATTGCAGCAACTCCTGCAATTGAGAGAACAACTCTTGGAGATATTGAAGAGCTAGCTGCATTGAAAGAAAAACTGGATAATCAGAAGGTTGAAGCTTTCAAGAAAGAATCTATGAAAAAAGCTGAAATAGAAGCTGAATCAGTAACTGAAGAAGTTGACACCGAAATAGCTGAAGAAAATGCTGTAGCAACAGAAGATGCAAATATAGAAGTTAAAGAAGAAACTAAATCTGAAGTAGAATCTGAAACTGAAACTGAAGCTGATAATAAAGAAGATAAAGAATAAATTTTCTAATCAATAATTAAAAAGGGTAATTCGCATCATGAATTACCCTTTTTTATTTTCCTTAAAAAATTATCTATTTGTAAACTATATCTATAATTGTATTAAGCAGATTTTAAATAAACAGGTTTCATAAAAATTGCATTGTTTGAAACTTAAACTGACTATTGTTTGTTTATGGGAATAGTAATAATTGTTACAAATACGAAAAATAAATGGAGGCAATAAAGTCAGCTCATGTACCTGCAAAACGAATCAACGTAATAGATGCACTAAGAGGATTTGCATTACTGGGAGTAATCCTAATTCATATGTTGCAGTATTTTGGTTACTCAACTGTAAATACTCATGAAATATCCAGGTTTCCGTTGTTAGATAGGATAGTTCAGATCCTCGCTAATAATATAATAGCTGGACGTTTTATAAATATATTCTCATTCCTTTTTGGGCTTAGTTTTTTTATACAAATGGATCGCGCATCTAAAAAGGGAATCGATTTTCGCAGTCGTTTTCTTTGGAGAATGGTTATACTATTTGTAATAGGCTTGGTAGGTACAATGTTTACTTATATGGATATACTCACAATATATGCATTTTTCGGATTATTTCTTGTTCTGTTATTTCCATTGAAAAATTGGTTACTAATTATACTAACAGGATTAATATTATCGGGATTACCACTAATGACTATTACCGGATTTGATAATATAACACTAAAAAAATCAGTACCTGTTTCATATGATATGCCATCTGAGTCTTTCTCAAAAAGCGAAATAGCAGAAATCACAGCAAATGAAAATGAGGCATTTAACAATAGAACATTCTTCGGAACAGCCAAAGATAATTTGACTAATAAAACGAAAGATAAGTTGAAATTTCAATTCGCTTTGAGTTCACGGGGTTATGTAACCTTTGCTCTTTTTTTATTAGGACTTCTAGTAGGTAGGTCTGGATTTTTTGAAAAGGTTAGTATTAGAAGAAAAAAAAATATCATTTTATTAGCAGGTTTTTTTATAGCATCTGTTGTTATTGAAGTAATTGGTAAAATAATTACTCCCAGTGAACCTATCAACCTACTAATGCATATCTCGCTTGGACAACAGGTGCCATTATCCTCAATCGTTACATCAACATTGAATGATTTAGGGTCGCTGACAGAATCCGGCATATTGGTAATGGGATTCATTGTATTATATCAGACTAAAGCTTTTGGTAAATACCTTGATATTTTATCTTCGTATGGACGCATGGGATTGACAAATTATGAGATTCAAAATATAACAGGAGCCATACTGTTTTCAACCTGGGGTTTTGGTTCCTTCTTTGGGAAATTAGGTTTTACAGAATTATTTATACTTGGATTGATAATATATATTTTACAAATTATAATTAGCAGGCAGTGGATGAAACACTTCTTATATGGTCCTCTCGAATGGCTTTGGCGTTCTGGCACATATATGAAATGGCAACCATTCACCAGAAGAAAAACAATAAATATTTAAAAAATGATTTTTAATAATAAACCATATAGAGACTTTTCAGAATATCTTTCCAGCAGATTCCCATACAAAGTTCAGAAAATATCAATAAATGCAGGATTCACATGTCCTAACAGGGATGGATCTAAAGGTCGCGGTGGTTGTACTTATTGTAACAACCAAAGTTTCAGTCCTGGCTACGGGAAACCAACAAGAACTATTTCTGACCAGCTGGCTGACGGTATAAATTTTTTCTCTCACAAGTATCCGGAAATGAAATACCTTGCTTATTTTCAATCATATACTAACACTTATGATCTGCCGGAAACACTAATTGAAAAATATGAGGAAGCTCTCTCATATCCTGGAGTTGTTGGATTAATTGTAGGTACACGACCCGATTGCATGTCGGATGATCTATTGGATTATTTTGAAAGTCTAAGTAAAAAAACTTTTGTTTTATTGGAATATGGAGTAGAATCAACTTTAAATAAAACATTAGAAAGAGTTAACCGTCAGCACACATATGAAGAGTCTGCAGAGATGATTTTAAAAACTGCGGAAAGAAATATACCTGTAGGTGCACATATGATCCTTGGTCTTCCCGGAGAAACTAAGGAAGAAATTATTCATCATGCTGACAGACTCTCCGAATTACCACTTACAACACTGAAACTTCATCAACTACAGATTATTAGAGGTACCGCTATGGCAAAGGAGTTTAGACTCCTACCTGAATCTTTTTATCTTTTTGAACTTGATGAATATATAGATCTATGTGTAGATTTTGCAGAAAAATTAAGTTCTGATATTTATATAGAACGTTTTACTTCTCAGTCTCCCTCTAAGCTTTTAATTGCCCCTGAATGGGGATTAAAGAACTATGAAGTAAGAGAAAAAATAATTAAGAGATTCAGAGAAAGAGGTACTTGGCAAGGTAAACTATTCACTAATAAAGTCTCTGTTATATAGTCTAAAAAAACCTCTGCACAATTTGTTTATTTGTGCAGAGAAAAAATAGTTTATGTTCATTTAATTAACTTATCTCACATTGAAAGCAACTTTCAGATCTTCTATCTCTGAATCGCCTATTGGTTGCAAAGAACCTATTGAAGATGCCATAACTAAAGAGTTAGCAGAAAATTCAGCTACTTCAAGATAGTCAAAACAGTTCAACAATTTGTCTCCAGTAATAAATACACTATCGTTCTCTACAAGAACAGCTCTGTTTTTATTAAACATTTTTGCGACACTGTCTACATCATTGTATATCAATCCAAAATGAATCGATGGAACATCCTGAAGGAAGATCCAACTTTCCGGAATTGTTCTTACATCAAATTTACTACCACTCACTGCATGAGCCATTAGATTAACAGGTTGAGTGCATATAATAGAATTGATATGCGGATTTAGCTGGTATATCCTTTGGTGCAGTGCAACTGAACGACTTGGGGTTTTACCTGCTTCAGCCATTCCATTTTTAATCTGTACTATATCATTTGGTACAATATCCCATCGAGCGATATTACTCGGTGTAATCAGAAAATCATCTCCTCTCCATCTGGTTGAAACAGTACCATACGTTGAAATCATCAAACCTTGGTTGCAAGCTCTCCGTATAATTTCAACCATTTCAGTCCTAATAGCTCTCTCATCAGAAGGATATTCTATATCCATAAAATGCGATACATTTGTAGGAAGATGATTTACATACTGCGAAACCTGCTCATCAGACAGATAATTTACCTGACCTAATCTTTTAGCGTTGATTATAGTGCGACAGCAAAATTCGAGAGTTTCAAAACGCTGATATGCGTCCATCATGTCTGTACCACCCAGAACCACACCATGATTCTCCATTATTACTGCTTTATAGCGGGTATCTTTGAACTCATCTGCAATTTTCTCACCAAGATCTTCACTTCCTGGAGTCGCATAAGGAGCAAAGCCAATATCACCGCAAATATTATTTGCTTGCGGAACTATCTTGGTATCTGGCACTATTCCTGCTATACTAAATGCTACAAGAGCAGGTGGATGTGCATGTATTATTGATGTGATTTCAGGTCTTTCATTATAAATTGCTTTATGGAATGGCAATTCTGATGAAGGTTTGTGTTGACCTAAAATCGTACCATCCCTTTTCACCTGCATTATATCTTTAACTGTAAGTGAACCTTTATCCACACCAGAAGGAGTAATCCAAATATCTCCATTTTTATCTCTAATTGATATATTACCACCTGATGTAGTTGTCATCCCACTTCTGTAAATTCTGTCAATAATCACCTTAATCTGTTCAGCAGGATGCATTAATTTAGTATCTAGTTGTTTCATAATTCAGAGTCAAAATATATATTTCCAATTTTGGAGTGTAAAGATACATAAAATAAGAGAAAAGGGGATTTTTTAACCCCCTTTTGAAAGTAAAAAAGCTTCAGCCTCAACACTCCATAGTCCATCATGTCTTCTGCAGATGTCAGCCAGTTCTCTGAAAAAGTCGTTTGACTCACCCAATTTCCCAAAGTCATCTATAGCAGTCAGTGGCATATCTATGTGAGTATATATAAGTTTCTTTCCCCCTGGAATATTTGGCAAATTGTTTGTAGTATCTGCAACTGCGTTTAATCCTCCAATGTGGGTAACCAAACCAGCAGGATCAAGACCTTTACTCATTACCTCTAAAGCCTCAACCATGTCATTATTGTTCCCGCCACTAGTACCAACTATATGAGTATATGCATAATGAACATTATAAAAATTAAGCATAGCGCTAAAGTTCGTATCATTAGGTCCTGCAAAAAAGTTCAAACAACCATCAAAACCAAGTATTGCATCCCCCTGCTCTACTACCTGTCTAACCGGTGCAAATACAAACACATCGTCAAACCCCTTACCACCTGTTAATTCCCTCAATACCTTAATAGGATCATCAACTTTTCCTGTGTTTATATATAGCAGTTTTATTCCACGCGAAGCTGCAAAATCAGCTGTATATATCATAGAAGCCCTGTCAAGTCTGGATTGATCCACATCAGTTACAACCAACAGCGAAGGTTTACGATCCTCTCTGTGTAGCACATAATTAATAGCAGCCAGACCCATTGGTCCCACACCTGCAAGTATCGCCATATTACCACCTTCCACTATTTCCATCTTATGTTCATAGCTACCCGGAGTAGTGTGATAATTGGCATGCATAGCTCCTATTACACAAGAAAGTGGTTCAGACAGTGACGCAGGATAAAAACCTTCACCTTCGTACTTAAGCAGGCAATCTTTTTCCATTACCTCATTGGGAATTATAACATAAGTAGCATCACCGCCAATATACTTATAGCTATATCCTGGAGCACTCAATAGTCCTACAGGTCCATTTTCATAATAAAGAGCAGGTTGTATAGAAAACTTATCTCCGGTTTTAAATTTATGAGCCCATTTGGGACCAACTTCCAACAACTCTCCTGCAAACTCATGACCAATTATTATAGGGTTATGAGCTACATCATTCGGAATACGTTTATGCTCTGCACCCTGTGATGATGCCTTATAGGAAGACATACATATAGAATCAGACACCACCTTAGCCAATATTTCATCCTCTTTAAGAGGAGGCAATTCAAACTCTTCCAGTCTAAGGTCTTTTTTTCCGTATAAACGTACAGCTCTTGTTTTCATATTATTTTAAGATAAGGCCAATTACCAGTATTCAAGAATATAGTTTTTTATTTCAAAACATTCAATGGATTATTGGCAAATTAATATTGCAGAATATAAAAATCAACTCAACATAATCTGTCCACCTGTGACAGGCAACGCCTGACCAGTTTCACCAGTCTGCTCCATCAGATACAAAATTCCCTTTGTTACATCTTCAGGTGTACATCCTTTTTTCATAGGAACTTTTGAGAGATAAAACGACTTTACATCTTCAATAGTTTTAGCCCCGGGCACCTTACCAGCATTCAGGTACTGAATGAAAAGGCCATTTTCCGGATCACTCCATAAAGGTCCTTCATAGTAATTGCCGGGACAAACAGAATTCACTTTAATTTTAAAAGGTGCCAGTTCTAAAGCAAATGACTGCGTAAGTCCAATTCCACCAAATTTACCACCTGCGTATGCAAAATTTGCTTTACTTCCCTGCAATCCAGATTTAGAATTCACCTGTATAATATCAGCAAAATAGTCACTGTTAGCAAATTCAGTCTGAAGTTTCATAATTTTACTCACAACCTTGGTACAATAGAAATAGGCATTATAATTAATCTTCGTAACAAAATCAAAGTTCTCCCTTGTCATATCCTCCAATCCTCCTGCCCTTAATACCCCTGCATTACTGATAAAGCAGTCTACACCACCAAATTTGCAGACAGTTTGTAACATAAGATTTTCCAGACTGTCAATATCACTAACGTCTGTTTTAACGAATAGAACGCTATTACTTTTAGCAAGATGTATCAGATCATCTGCCGTTTCATTTCCTTTTTCCTCGTTTAGGTCAGCTATTACAATATTAGCACCTTCTTTTATTAAACATCGACCAATTCCTTCGCCAAAACCCTGTGCTGCACCGGTTATAATAATTATTCTATTTTCAACCCTACCAGAAGAGTTACCAGCTGCTATACTTCTGCGATAATTCTCAACCTCCCAATTATCAATAAAATCAATCTGTTCCTGTAACATTGGATTTGGTCCGCCAAAAGACTTAGAAATAAAAGCAACTTTCATTGCATCCTCAAAAACATCCAGAACAACTTCACATTGCTTTGGGTTATCTCCAACTGCCACCAGACCAACACCTTTAATCAATAAAACTTTTGGTATATATCCATACTTTTCGACAAACTCATCAATCAATCTTGAAGATTCAGTCAATATTTCAGTCGTTTCGCTACAGTTTATGAACAAATAGTTCGATTTGCAATAAACAATTTCATCAGGTGTAAATGGTTTATTAATATCCTTCTGATTTTCTTCATTTTCAGCAAAATATTGAATAAGACTATTATTCCTGACCTTCAAAGTCTTCAAACCATTTTGCGACAACATCATCCTGATAGCCGGGATAAAATCTACAATCTTTTTTGGTATTTCAATTTTCTCATTTGGAACATGATCTTTAATAAATGATTCAATTTTCTCAAAAATATCGGAGTAGATTGATTTTATTTCATCTATTGAATCAGCTGCAACAAACAGACCATGGTTTTGTAACCAAATTACATTTGGCTCCTCACTATACAATAGTCTGTACTCTTTCAGCTTATCATTTACCTTTTTAAAAAGCACATATCCCGGATCTGTATATTCAATATACAACACCCTATTACCGAATAATCTTTTAAGTTCAGATTCAACATTAACAGAGCATAGAAGTCCGTTTACTACTGTAGGATGTAAATGTACTACAAAAGGAAAATCGATTACATTATGCAAAGAAGTCTCCACCGATGGCCTATTTCCCTTTGTCAGCGTTGCCTCTGCAAGATCATTTTTCACCTGATCTTCCCTTTCTTTTTCGTCTTTACTATACTCTTTTCCGGTCATAGAGTTAAGTTTAGTCCTGTCAAGAATAGCAAAACCCTCCTCAGTAATTGTAGCTAATGAAGTCCCACTTGCCTTCACCCATATTTTTTCTTCGTTTTTATAAGATGTATTCCCACCTCCGGCTATAACAAATCGTTTGTCACTACCGTAAAACTGAGAAATTTCTATAAGATCATGAATCTCTTTCATCTTGAACAATACTTTTTATTAATTCTTCCCCCAGCTTTATGAACTCATCACGTTTACTGTAATCAGCTTCACCCTCTTCATCAATATATCCCTCCAGACCCTGCGCAACAATATGCTGATGTGCAGCTATAACACAGGCGCCCTCGAAATTAATTTTCTTCAGACGGTCAGTCAGAGGTACACCATCTCTTGCAAAAAGCATAAGAGGCTCCATGACAGGTGAATTATGCTCTGTTCCAAATGTTACAATGAAGCCTTGGTCATAAAAATAACACGTATATTTTTCAAGAAGATTAATATCATTACGTGTAGTAATAAACTCAACTGAATGAATACCTCTTTCTCTAAGCTGCACCGCTGCACCTTCCATATCCCTTTCAAAGTCAGTATACTCACCATTTACATTATCTGCCAGAAAAGGATAAGTTGGTATTCCACCTCCAGCAAGAATAATGTCACAAACACTCTGAAAAGGCAAAAAAACAGAAGGCTCCTCCGGAACATATGCAGCTCCACCAGCTTTTAAGAGCCTTGATCTGATTTCATTTTCTACACCTGCAATATCACTCAATGAGGCACTAAGCTCCCTTCCATTAAATATTTTCCTGAAAAGCAGTAATATTTTCCCTTCATCATTATCACAATTCTCATAAACTTTTTGCCTCAACGCTCTTGCAATATGTCTTTCACGAAGAGACCCCAGAGTAAGATTCACTTTAATCCACTCGAGGTCGAGTTCTATACCAACACTCAAATTATTAAGATAATCATTTAGTCTGTGAAGCATCTCCTCAACCTGTTTGTTGGATTCAATCTCTACTGCTTTCAATTCTGAGGCAAAAGGCTCGGCTATTCTGAAAGGAAAGCTCATGCCCTTACCACTCAGATATGTTCTCCCGGGGTTAGCCGGGTCATTAACCCTAACACCAGCATTCTGGTCCTCCTGATTAAGACTTATAAACTCGATACCAAACAATGGATAGAGCTTTCTTTTATAACAACCTTCTTTCCACTTTTCAAAACCCTTTGCTGTATAGAAGTCATTAATACCTACAACCTTAACATTCTCAGCTACTGCTCTGTCAAGAGCATCATCAATATCTCTGAATGCACTAAAAGAGTACGGAGTGTGTAGATGGGCGTTGACATTAATCATATTATATACCTTTTTTAGACCTTTTAATTAATTCCCCATCTGTAAAATTCTGTCCCGGTATATAACCCTTTAATGGTTGAATCCTTTCATGAATCATATCCAGGAACCAGCTTGGCTGTGGAAAAAAAGCCTCTTCCAGTTCATGTGCCGGTGTGATCCAGTTTCGCGACCCTAGTACGGATACAGGTGCATCAAGATAATCAAAGGCCAGCTGACTTATATTAGTAGCAAAATCATTTAAAAAAGAACCTCTTGAAGTTGCATCACCTGCAATGATTATCTTTCCTGTTTTTTTTACTGACTCAATAACCTTTTCATAATTAAATGGCACCAAAGAGCGTGCATCTATTACCTCTGCACTCATTCCATATTTTTCTTTAAGAACATCTGCTGCTTTCAGTGCCTGATATAGTGTATATCCCACAGTAAGGAAGGTAATATCATCACCTGATCTCTTTATATCAGGTTCACCAAGCTGAATTTCATAATATTCTTTCGGAACTCCGTTTTTATGAAACTGTTCACCTATATCATAAATACGCTGACTTTCAAAAAATATTACCGGATCTGTACCCTGCAAAGCAGCATTCATAAGTCCTTTCGCATCATAAGGTGTTGCAGGGAAACACACCTTAATACCTGGTATATGAGCAACTAACGACGTCAAATCCTGAGAATGCTGTGCTCCGTACTTTGAACCCACAGAAACTCTGACAACCACAGGCATCTTAAGCACATTACCACTCATTGCCTGCCATTTAGGAAGCTGATTAAAGATCTCATCTCCTGCTCTTCCAATAAAATCACAATACATTATTTCGGGAATAACTCTACCACCGCACATAGCATAACCAATAGCAGTACCCACAATTGAAGCTTCAGAAATCGGAGAGTTAAACAGTCGGTGATAAGGCAGCGACTCCGTAAGTCCGTTATAAACAGCAAATGCCCCACCCCAGTCACGACACTCCTCTCCATAAGCTATCAAAGATCCATCTTTATAAAAACGATCTATTATCGCTTCAAAGATGCCATCTCTAAGCTGGTATTGCTTCATTTTACTGAAAGGTTTCCCATCTGCATCAAAAGCAAACCGCTCTTTACCAGCAATTCTTTTCACTCTCGGGTTCTCTTCTAATGGTAAGAGTACCTCCGGTTCATTCTCTGAAAACGAGTCAACTGAACCATTAGAAAACATCATATCACCAATTATATCAGGATTCTCCATTCTTGGCGATATCTTATCATCTATTGATAATAGGAACATCTCATTTACCAGAGTTCTTATATCTTCATTTATTCTATCCAGGTCAGATTGAAAAGACACCCCGGCTTCAATCATCTGTTGTGCGAACCCCTTTATACAATCTTGTCGTTCCCACGCTTCAACCTCCTCTTTTGTGCGATAAGAAGATGCATCAGAAGGTGAATGTCCACTATACCTATAAGTTAGTACGTCAAGCAATACAGGTCCCTTTTTATCTTCAAGTACCTTACGTTTACGTTTATAAGCATCTATCACAGCAAGCGGGTTATACCCATCAACACGCTCAGCATGCATCTGATCCGGATTCACTCCTGCACCAATACGAGCAGCAATATCATAACCCATAGTCTCACCACAGGTTTGTCCTCCCATTCCATACTGATTGTTCATGATATTAATTATTACAGGCAACCCTCCCTGCATATCACCTTCCCATAACTCTCTGAACTGATCCATTGCAGCAAAGGTGATTCCTTCCCAAACGGGTCCGCAGGCCATTGCAGCGTCCCCAATATTAGCCACAACAATTCCATGTTTTCGGTTTACCTTTTTATAAAGAGCAGCACCCACGGCTATATCACCTGAGCCGCCTACAATTGCATTGTTTGGGTATACGCCAAAAGGTGTAAAGAAGGCGTGCATAGAACCTCCTAATCCTCTGTTAAACCCTGTTTTTCTTGCAAATATTTCTGCTAAAGTTCCATAGACCAGAAATCTTCTTGCAAGCTCTTTAACCGTTCCCTCAAAACCATCCTTCACTATCTCATAGATAGCCCCTTCAAAGAAGTTTTCCATTATTTTAGTAAGCTGTATATCATCCAGCTTATGAATTGCTGACATACCCTTTGCAAGAATTTCACCATGGGAACGGTGACTACCAAATATAAAATCATCAACTGATAGTGTCCATGCCATACCTACTGCGGCAGATTCCTGACCGATGGACAAGTGAGCGGGTCCCGGGTGATTATAAGGTGTTCCATTATATTCACCCTTTGTTTTAATAAGATTAAGCATTGTTTCAAATTCACGTATGAGAACCATATCATGGTATATGGCATGAAATTCATCATTAGTGAAATTACCCCTCTCGTCAGATACACTTTTCTGATATTGGTTAACAGGTATAGGTCTGAACTCCACAAAACCCGGTCTCCGAACTTTATTCGGATCTATAGTTTGTACTTTAGGCATTGTATATTGATTTAAAGAATTATTGTTTTTCTATTACAGATAGCGGTAAAAAGATAGAAAATAGGTGTTTTAAGAAAGTAACTCATACAATTTAGAAAGCATTAAAGAAAAAAACTCATCAAACAGAATCATGTTTTTTCTTTATGCTTTCAAATTGATTACATATGGAATAACAATAGGTATCAACTATCAGAAGCTGAAAATAACCTCTTTAAATATTTCGCTTACAGTAGGATGTGGGAAAACAACCTCTTTCATCTCATTAAGAGTCATTTCCTGTTCAATTGCCATACATGCACCATATATTATTTCACTAGATGGGTTCCCTAGCATATGTACTCCAATCACTTCACCATACTTTTCACCAATAAGCACTTTACACATACCGTTTAATCCTTCATTTTCAGCGACAAACCTACCAGAGAATAGCATTGGTAATTTAGCTACTTTATATGCAATATTTTTTGCTTTTGCAGACTCTTCAGTCTCGCCAACTCCTGCAACTTCAGGGTTTGTATAAACTACACCCGGAATCGCATTATATCGCATAATATCTGTTTTCCCGATAAGATTATTAACAACTACTTCACCCTCTCTGCTTGCTGTATGAGCAAGAAGTGAGAAGCCAGTCACATCGCCCGCTGCAAACACACCGGGTACGTTAGTGCGCATTTTATTGTCAACTTTTATACCGTTATATTCTAATTCGATGTTCAGATTTTCCAGTCCAAACCCCTTTGTTACAGGTCGTCTGCCCACACTTAGCAGAATTTTATCACCCACTACTTCATGCGACGCACCATCTTTTTCATATACAACTTTATTACCCTCTACCTTTACTACTTTTGAATTAATGTTAAACTCGATACCTTTCTTTGTATATATCTGACGTAACATTGCTGAAATCTCAGGATCCATGCCGCCAATTATTTCAGGGAGCATTTCAATTACGGTAACCTTGGTTCCCAGGCTATTAAAGAAGCTGGCAAACTCCATTCCAATAACTCCACCTCCAATTACTACCAGCGATTCTGGTCTCTCCGTCATTTCAAGAATTTCTCTATTGGTAACAATTATATCACCTGCCTCCTTTAATCCAGGTATTGGTGGAACAGATGATTCTGAACCTGTGCATATTAGAAGATTTTTACCTATATAATTCACATCATTGCAGGTAACTTCTATACCTTCTGAAGAGCGACCTTTTATTGTTGCTTCACCTTTAACAACCTCCACATTGTTTTTTTTCATGCTGCCCTCTACACCTAGTACGAGTTTACGAACAACCTTTTTCTTACGAGACAACATTTTTCCATAATCGAAACGAATATTATCTCCAAAGACACCGTAACTATCACCATGCAGAGCATTTTCATATGTCTTAGCACTATAAAGAAGTGTTTTTGTAGGTATACAACCTTCGTTGAGACAAACACCACCCATTGCTGATTTTTCAAAAAGTACAACCTTCAGTCCGGCATGACCTGCTCTTTCTGCAGCTACATATCCCGCAGGTCCCCCTCCAATTATAAGTAAATCTATCATATTCTAAATATATGTTTATATTAATATATCAGTTCTAAATTCTCTATCTCAATTGCAATCTGCTTTAAAAAACGGGTTGCCTCGCCCCCATCAAGTGAACGGTGATCATATGTCAGACTCAATCCAATGTGAGGTACAAATGCATAAACTCCGTCACCCAGATCTTTAGGTCTGGGAATTATAGTATTAACACCCAGTATTGCTGATTGAGGAAGATTAATTACAGGTGTAAACATCTCAACCCCGTAATTTCCAAGGTTTGACACTGTAAATGTTCCTGCTTCAGATGATAATATATCAGGATTAACATTACCATTTCTGCATGCAACTGCAACTTCTTTAAAACGGTTTGACAGGTCAGTAATTGACAGATCATCTGCATTTCGCACTACAGGCACCATTAATCCTCTGTCTGTGTCAACTGCTAATCCTAAATGAACCTTATTAAAATAACGTTTGATATCATCCAGGAAATGAGTATTTACCTCCGGAAACTTCTTCAATGCTTTAATAACAGCAAAGCAGACCATATCGTTCAGAGTAATATTTGCTTTTAAGGTACTGCTGTCATAGGCCTCTTTAACCTGTTTGCGCAATTCGAGTATACGACGGGCATCTGCACTCAGGTGATGAGTTAGTTGTGCAGAGTTTTGCAGTGATTTATGCATTGCTTTGGCAATAATTTTGCGCATATTTGATATCTTGCGGTCATAGAAATCATTAGCAGTATCTATATGTTCCGAACTAACTAAATCAGCTGCTCTGTTAGCACCGGCCAGACCTGTGCCATCTGGTACTGGCTGCTTGCCTTCATCAGCAGCTAATCGTTTTGCCAATGGAGTCATCTTAGGACGATTTGATAAGTATTCTAATACATCCTTTTCAATTATTCTACCGTTGGGACCACTTCCTGTAATATTTTTTAGTTCAACTGCTTCTCTGGAAATCAGATTTCTTGCACGTGGTGAGATATTTAAAGATAAGTACTCAGCCTCAGTTTCCTTATTTTGGTTAACAGGAATAATGTTTCCTGTACTAGATTCAGCTATTTGATTAACATCTTCTGATAGAGGATTCACAACTTCATTTTTCTTAACGAGTTCTGATATATCTTCTCCAGCTTCCCCAATAACCATCATATTCTCCAGGACAGGCACTTCATCACCTTCATTAAAGAATAGCTTCAATACAACACCATCAGCTGGTGACACCTCTTCAAAAGATGCTTTATCAGTTTCATAGGTAAAAAGAATATCACCTGCTTTTACTTCGTCACCTGTGTTTTTATTTATCTCTGTAATTATGCAGCTCTCAACCGACTGGCCCTGTTTGGGCATTATTACAATAGTTGCCATTATTAATGAATTTAAGAAACAAAGAAGTATAGCAAAAGTATTCAATTAAGACCTATGTCGTATACAATTATTGATTTTTATGCTATGATTTTTGATATCATGCTCCTCTGCATCAAATGATGTTCACCTTTTTTAATCTATTGTGAAATTACCTTTCAGATGAATGCTATTTGATGAAGATCCTATCATAATTGAAAACTCACCCGGTTCAACTACCCTCATCATATTAGAATCATACAATGCAAGATCGTCAAAAGAAAGAATAAATTCTACTGTTTCATATTCTCCTTTCTTTACATTTATCTTCTTAAAGTCTTTTAATTGAATCGGAGGTGTATATACTGTACTTATATTATCTCGTATGTAGAGCTGAACAACCTCTTCACCATCAAAGTTGCCAATGTTTGAGATTGTACACCTGACTTTTATAATATTATTTTCATTATTAACTTCCAAGTCACTATACTCAAAATTGGTATAACTTAATCCATAACCAAATGGATATAAGGGTGAGCTGCTCTCTTCTACATAATCAGCCTGTCTGCCTAATGAGTAATAAACTGGCAACTGCCCAACAGAGCGAGGAACTGAAACCGGTAATCGTCCCGAGGGGTTGTAATCTCCAAAAAGAATGTCTGCAACAGCATTTCCGCCCTCTTGCCCGGGATACCATGCAGAAAGCAATGCGGCAGCTTTTTCTGATGCGTTATTCATGTTTAAGGGGCGACCCTGAATATAGATGACAATTAATGGTTTTCCGGTATTTGCAATTTCTGATATTAGCTTTTCCTGATCACCCAGCAGGTCAAGACTACTTCTGTCGAACCCTTCACCCGATTCCATATCTGAAATCTTCTCATTGACGGCTCCAGTAATAGTTGCTGCACCTGTTTCAATATATTCAGTTTTAAAATCCCTTGCACTTGATCCTCCAACAACAAGAATAACTACATCTGACTTATTAGCTATATCAACTGCTTCCTGAATGTTGGTTTCAGTTGTATCCCTTATATCACATCCTTTTGTGTAGTAAACAGATGTTTTTTCATTTACAGCATTTTTTATTCCGTCGAGCACTGTAACAATATTACTCCTTTCCTGAGGAGCAGTATAATCTCCCAGTTGGTTATAAATATTATCGGCATTGGGACCAATCACAGCAATTGACCCTATATCTTTTTTCAGTGGTAATATATTATTGCAGTTTTTCAACAGAACTATTCCTTGTCTTGCAACCTCTCTTGACAGTTTAATATGTTTTTCATTTCTGACTTTTTGAGAGGCTTTAATGGTATCAACATATGGATTCTCAAACAGACCCATTTCAAATTTAAGTCTTAATATATTAACAACAGCATTATCAATGTCCGACATAGAGACAAGTCCCTCATCCAAAGCAGAAATAAGATTTTTGCTATACGCATTACCTCCAAGATCAGCATCAACACCTGCTTTCAAAGACAAAGCTGCTGCATGTTTCACAGACTTTGCTGCACGATGAGTTCCTGCAATACCTTCTATACTGCCAAGATCTGAAAAAACAAAACCATCAAAACCCCACTCAACTCTCAATATATCCTTTAATAGATATTTATGTGCAGTAGCTGGTATACCATCAATAGAGTTGTAAGATGTCATTATTGTTTTTACTCCGGCTTCTGCAACCTTTCCGAAAGGCAATAAATGATTCGAGAATAGTTCTCTTTCTCCAATAAAAGCCTGTTGTCCATTATGTCCTCCAGAAGGTATACCATAAGCAGCAAAATGCTTAGGAGTTGAGTATACATGTCTTCCATCTTTAAAATCATTTCCCTGTAAACCATTTACGAAAGCTACACCAAGTTTTGCCGTAAGTACAGGATCCTCTCCAAATGTCTCCTCTACCCTCGACCATCTCAACTCTCTTGCCAGGTCAAGAATTGGACCATAAGCGATATGTGCGCCCTGTAGTCTGGTTTCCAATGCAATAACCCCAGCCATTTCCTGTATAAGTTGAGGGTTCCATGTACTGCCTTGTCCCAGACCGGTAGGAAAAACTGTTGTACCTATAGCCATGTGTCCGTGCATACACTCTTCTGCAAATAATAGAGGAATACCAAGTCTGGTCTCTTCTACAGCAAATCTTTGCAAACTATTCAGCGCTTTGGCAGACAGTTTGGGGTTTAATCCATTTGACAACGTCTTTTGAGTCCATGGATCAGCTCTCAGGGTAGCCCAAAAACCCCCAATGGGAGTTTTTTGCATTCTTTCAATAAAACTTTCAGCGGGAACAGCAGTATGGTCGTCAATCTTTCTATACATCTCCCATCCGGTGGGAAAACACAACTGACCTATCTTCTCTTCCGTAGTCATCCTGCTTAACAGATCTGCTATTCTTTCATCTGTTGTTCTGTCAGGATCTTTATAAAGTTCCTGAGACAGTAGATTTCGACTAACTGTACATAAGAATAAAATGATAATCAGGTGTAATAATTTATTCATTATTATATGTACGTATTATATTCTGGATAATATTATTCGTTACAAGAAATCGATTTCACTAATTGTTACATACTTTTCAACCCCTGCAATACCTGTTACTAACAAACGTATATATCTTGTAGTTACAGGCTTTTCAAAATAGTGTGTGCGTGGTGTAGGGTCATTTATAAGATTACCAAACTCAAACTTCTCAACTGTATCCCAGGTTGTACCATTTTCACTTATCTGAATTTCGCCACTTGCCATCATACCATTAGAATGAAAAGTCTGTGGAGTATAAGTAAAGGCTTTTAACAGATATTTCTCACCCAGATCCAGAGAGATAAATGGATTTTCAGTACTCTCTTCAGATTGCCAGTAAGTTCGTTTAACTGCATCAAATGCATTCAATGCTGGTCGGTTATTCACCTGACTACTAACACCAATCAGCGCCCAGTCTCTTTTTACAACACCAAAATCTTCACTGCGAACAGCACCTCTTGCATTGTTAATGTATGAAGCTGCTTTAAGTGTTTTATATTCAACTTTCAGCGGAGATTCATATTTTGCAGAATTCAGAGTTGGCTCAGAACCATCAAGAGTGTAGTAGACTTCATATCCTGTATTCAGATTATCTGCAGCATTTTCTCCTATTGGATTCCAGTTGAATACAGTTTGCATTGGGGCGATTGTGACCACGCCATCTTTATCTCTACTAAAATCAAGCTGAGGAGGTCTGGTTTTATAATAATGAGCGGAAATATGACTAATTGCAGGCGTTAATCTTGATTCCAAAACACGCACCCTTATTTTACTTGTTGTAACTTCAGGAAATCTCAATATACGCTTGTATCCAATATTAGAAGCAACTGCAATCTCTCTCCATTCATTATCTACCCATGCATCTACAGCATGTTTTTCAACACGCTCACTATGAGTTGCTATGGCCTCTTGAAGCATAATACGATTAATAGTCTTTTCCCCATTCAATATTATAACAAACTCATCGACACCATTTTCCAGTAACAAATAGGTATCCTGGTTTCCGTCAAGCAGTTCAATCGGACCTTTGGCTCCCTCTAATAGGTTTACATCATAAGTCTCACGAATACGACTGCCCACATCTTTTAATACCTCAATATCTCTGGATGAAAATTCACCTTCACGATTTGGTGGAATATTCAAGAGGAAAATTGAATTACCCCCAACCGAACGTTCGTAAATATCAAATACATCATCAGCACTTCTTACCTTTTGATTAGTATCATCTCGATAAAACCAGCCCTCTCTTATAGAAGTATTTGTTTCTGCCGGCTGATAGTGTAGATAGTTAGCATTATATATAATTTCACGAGAACCTAAATCTTCTGCTGTCATATCATGAAAAACAGATGCTGTATCAGGATTAACCTCATAAGCTACCACGTTAATTTCTGTATCTCTTGTGCCACCAGCTTCATTACCACACCATCTGATATCTTCACGACCAAATATTACAGCTTTTGGGGCAAGAGTATGAATCAACTCTCTCCAGGCAGCATAGTTGTAAGTTTGTCCCCCTTTTCTTTTGGGATGTGCTCCATCAAACCAAACCTCATGAATCTCGCCATATTCAGTCAGTATCTCAAATAATTGATTCAAAAAATATTCGTTGTAATCATCAACTACAAACTCAAATTTAGTTTTATTTTTAAAAGGGCGACCCGGAACTTCACGTGGTATAGTCCTTTTTGTGTATTTGCTAAGATTGCCATAGAGTCCGTCTGGATTTTCTATCTGGAATAAATCAGCAGGTGAGAGATAAACACCCAGTTTCAGCCCATATTTCTTACATGATTTTGAAAGTTCTCTAAGTATATCCCCTTTTCCATTCTGAAAACCAGTCGACATTATCCCATGATCAGTATATCGGCTTTGCCATAATACAAAACCATCATGATGCTTTACAGTAAGAATAACCATCTTCATACCTGCATCTTTCATGGAGCGGCACCACTGGTCTGTATCAACGGTTTTCAGATCAAAAACTGCAGGATCTTCCATACCGTTGCCCCACTCCATTCTTGTAAATGTATTGGGACCAAAATGAATAAAGGCAATAAATTCATTTCTTAATGCATCCAGCTGATTTGCAGTTGGAACAACATGTGCAGCTTTATAGATTATCGACTCTTTGGATTCACCTCTTTCTATCTTTATTGTATTCTGTGGAGTAATATTGTTCTGAGAATAGATTTGAAATATCAATAAAAAATATCCCACTATGAATAAAGTATTTTTCCTCATCTCTCTTATCTGTTTTTTGTATCTGAATAATCCTGAATATCTTATATGGTAGTTATAGTTGTCTAAAATGAGTACTTTTTTAATTATCTGATAAAATTACACTTTTCTCATCAGAAAGTTCAACTCTGACATCATTATCTTTATCAAAACCATTTTCAAACTGATTCCCTTCAATTGAGATATTATTTACTTTCTCGAAGAAAAACATATGTTTATTCCAGTGAAACGGCTCAAATTCATTATTTCTGATAACAGAATTATTTCTGAATATAAGTCCATCTGTCGATTTTGCATAAAGGATGGGACTGTCAAACATCTCAAAAGTATTATCTTCTATTACTATCCCTGAATGAAAATATTTTCCCTGATCTTCAAGGTTTGGAATCTCAGGATAAATAGAGATCACCGCATTTGTAAACTGATAATTTGCTGTCAAAGCATTTACAAAGTGATTATTGCGAATTATTACCTCTTTACAAGCACCTGTTTCGAACCAACCGTTACAGTCGCCGCAAAGCAGAATTGCAGTTCCATGTGTATGATCAAACAGATTGTTTTCACAAACAACACGTTTTGGAGTACTAAAGAGAGCTCCTCTTGCCCTGTTATTACGCACTACATTATCTGAGAAAGTAACCTCCGGGGTCCATGTCAGATTCTCTATGCCAAATTTTCCCTCCTCTGAAATCTCCATAGGCAGTGGTTCTGAAAATGTTATTTCAAATTCCTTAGCTCCAAATTCGGTTGGTTTATCAATAGCTTTTATAGATGTTACAGTATTATTACTATTGTCCACCAATTCCATCCTTTCCGACTCTACAAACTGAACCTGATCACCCTCTTCTGCCCATTTAAAACCCCATGCCTGAGGATGCATGTATCTTGCCTGAATAGTATGATCATCTACTCTTTTGGTAATTCTAAGGTAAGTACCATGTACATTAATGGCATCATCTGCCATGGCTTCATAAAGACCATTCTTTGAAATAATTACCCCCTTACAAGCAGAAAAATGTGTTGCATCAGCCTGAGTGGTAAAATATCTCAGATCATCATCACCTCTGAGTGATACATTAAACCCATCAAGCGTTATATTTTCGCTCATTTGAGCCAGCAGACCCATTCCTTCAGCGTAATGTACTGTTACATTCTCAATAAATGTATCAAGGCATTCACTAATAAAAATGCCTGGTGTGGGACGATAATATGATCTTAAAACAAGTCTCTCTCCGGGAGAAGTCTCATTAACCTGATACCACCCTTTAATACTTAATATATTGGGTGATTGCTCGGTTACCGACTCAGGGTTAAAACTTAAATCGCGACGTAGATATGTAAGTCTTTTATCCTCTCTGAATGACATCGAAGCCACAGGAGCAATTTCATATGTTTCACCTACAAATATTAATCTTCCATTTTCTATTCGATAGTTACCTCCGGGGTATATTTCCGCTATAAGCTCATCTTTTTCTTTATTTACTTCGAGTACATTCAACTGTCGAAGCGCCGGCACTTCGAAATCAATTGAAAAGTTTTTAAGTGAAATATTTTTTGAATTCAATAAAGAAAATGGCACCATCCTACCATGAAATATAAACTCTGAACCTTGACCATCTATTGTGATATTATTTAGGTTTTCAAGGGCAAACCCCACCTTTTTTGGATTATCTTGATCGTGATTTGAGATATAATACTCTCTTACAAATGCACTATCCTCATAAAAATGATAAACACCTTTAGGAAAAGTAACAGTAACATGATTATTATTTTCCACTTCCTGTAATCTTGCGATTAATCTTTGTGCATAAATTGATGCATTCTCCCTTGAGTCGGGTTTAGCTCCGAAATCTGCAATAGATAATGTTATTGAAGGATTTTTGCAGCCGGATACAGAAAGAAGACCGATAAATAATAATATTAAATAAGCCTGTTTCATAATTTAATTATTTTAGTTTATGCGCAGTCATTAATTATAAATTAATACAAATATAGTAATCATTTTCTTCAAAATATTTTTATTCTCATTTAAGGGTGTAATATCAAACCTCTCTAATGCAAATTTAGTTCTGAAAAAGAGGTTTCTAAACTCTAATATTCTTCTTATTTAAAAGAAGCTTATAAGAACCAGGTAAGAACAAAGTAAGAACAGATTAAAACCTATCTTATGTTTTATCAAAAAGCACAGTCATTAAATCAATTCTTAAATAAAGCAAATTGATATTTATTGTATGTTTGTATTCGTAATTTATATATTTCATCATTTAACCTCATCATGAACAGTGACATATTACATTATTTTTTAGCTATTGATATTGGGGCCGGAAGTGGCAGGGCATTGCTTGGCACCATACAAAGCGAAAAAATTGAGTTTAGTGAAGTTACCCGTTTTCCTAACCCAATGATCGAAGTAAATGGCTTTATTTATTGGGATATACTTTATCTGTATATCCAGATAATCGATTCTATAAAAAAGGTCAAATCAATGGGTATCGAGATAAAGTCTATTGGAATTGACACATGGGGAGTGGATTATGTCTGTTTTGGAAATGACGGCAAAGCTCTCGGAATGCCATCTGCATACAGAAACACCAACTTAAGAGGAGCTCCTGAAAGATATTTCGGGAAAATTAATAAAGAGAAGCTATATATGAAAACAGGTATACAAATCATGGATTTCAATACTCTGTTTCAGCTTGACACACAATTACATGAAAAAACATCTATAAATAGAGTAATAGATAAAGTTTTGTTTATGCCAGATGCACTATCATATATGTTATCAGGAAAAATGGTAACAGAATATACTATTGCCTCTACATCTCAGCTTCTAAATCCTTATTCAAGAGATTTTGATATGGAACTACTTGAATCTGTGGGACTATCTAAAGATAATTTTGCACCAATAGTCTATTCCGGTACCATAATTGGTGAAACAAACAGTTCTGTAATAAAAGCTACAGGGCAAAGAGGCATTAAAGTTGTTGCTGTTGCAGGTCACGATACAGCATCTGCAGTTCTGGCTGTACCCGCTGAGGATGAGAATTTTGCATACCTGAGTTCAGGAACATGGTCTTTGATGGGGATTGAGTCAAAACAGCCTGTGGTTAACGAAGTTACATATAATCTTAATTTCACAAATGAGGGAGGTGCAGATGGTTCAATTAGGCTTTTGAAAAACATCTGTGGAATGTGGCTCATTGAAAAGTGCCGAAAAGAGTGGGAAAAAGAAAGACAGGTTTCATTTGATGAGATAGTAGAGGCAGTAATGCAGGCTGCACCATACTCTTGTTTTATCAACCCTGATGCACCATGTTTTGCAAATCCCGATTCTATGATTGATTCTATTCAGAAATATTGTAGTGATACAAATCAGAAAGTGCCTGAAACAATTGGAGAGATTGCGAGGTGTATTTATGAAAGTCTTGCTTACCGATACAAGCAGGTGTTACAGAATCTACAAAAATTAGCCGATTTTCCGATACAAAAATTGCATATTATTGGAGGAGGATCAAAGAACAATATGCTAAATCAATTTACAGCAAATGCTATTGGAATGCAGGTAATTGCAGGTCCTTCTGAGGCTACGGCTATCGGTAATATTCTTATGCAGGCAAAAGCAGCTGGTTTGGTGGAGAACAAAATTATTATGAGGGATATTGTGAGAAATTCAACTGCACTTGAATTATTTAATCCTGAAGATGTAGAAACATGGGATAGGAATTACAATAAATATCTAGAAGTGTTTTTGGAGGACAAAGAGTAGACAATCAAAGAACCAATAATATCTACAAAATTAAATCATAACATTGAAAACCATATTTTTATGAAAGAAGAACAAATTATAAAGGCATATGAAGATGCTAAGGCCAGGTATGTTGCATTGGGTGTGAGTGTAGAAGCAGCTGTTGAGAAGTTAAAGAACCTATCTATTTCAATTCACTGCTGGCAGGCAGATGATGTAATTGGATTTGAAAATCCTGACGGGGAACTTACAGGTGGAATTCAGACAACTGGTAATTTTCCGGGGAAAGCTCGTTCAATTGAGGAGCTTAAAAAAGATCTTGAGAAAGTTTTCACTTTAATACCAGGTAAACATCGTATAAGTTTACATGCAATATATGGTGATTTTGGTGGTAAGTTTGTTGATAGAGATAAAATTGAGCCGAAACATTTTCAAAGTTGGATCGACTGGGCAAAAGAGAATGATGTAAAGCTGGATTTCAATTCTACATTTTTCTCACACGAGAAAAGCAGTAGTGGCTATACACTTTCTGATTTTGATCCAGAAATTCGTAAATTCTGGAAAGATCATCTTCGTCAGTGTCGAAGAATTGCTGCAGAAATTGGCAGGCAACAAGGTGATCCATGCATACACAATATTTGGATACCAGATGGGGAAAAGGATAAAACTGTTTCACGAATTGAGCACAGAAGATTGCTAAAAGAGTCACTTGATGAAGTACTTGCTGAAAAAATAAGTACAGATTATCTTAAAGACTGTGTAGAATGTAAGCTATTTGGTATAGGTAGTGAAAGCTATGTGGTTGGATCTCATGAATTCTATATGGGATATTCTGTAGCAAACAACATGACTCTAACGCTTGATGCAGGTCATTTCCATCCAACTGAAACTATTTCTGACAAACTATCTTCTATGTTACTTTTTGTTCCCGAAATAAATCTTCATGTAAGTAGACCGGAAAGATGGGATAGCGACCATGTTGTGATCCTCAATGATGAGCTTCTTGCTATTTCACAAGAGATTGTTCGCTCTGGACAGATGGAAAAGATTCATATAGGTTTGGATTATTTTGATGCATCAATAAATAGGATTGGAGCTTATGTTATAGGTATACGTTCAGCACAGAAAGCAATGTTGCAGGCCTTGTTAGAACCAACAGCAAAGCTCAGGGAGTTTGAAATGCAAAATAAGAATTTCGAACGAATGGCCTTCCTGGAAGAGTTGAAAGCTATGCCATGGAGTGATATATACAACTATATCTGTTATATGCTAAATGTTCCAGTGGGAGATGAATATATAAAGGAAATTCAGAACTATGAGAATAATGTAACTTCAAAAAGAGTCTAATAATTATTGTAAAACCTTACTGAGAGAGTAAAATAAAAAAAGAGAGACATTATTAACCTCAAATATAAATTAATCTATGAACACCTTAATAGGTTTACTGATAATTGCGGTGGGAAGTATGGGCCAATCAAGCTCATACGTTCCCATCAATAAGATAAAAGAATGGTCGTGGGAAAACTTCTGGCTCACGCAGGGAGTTTTTGCATGGCTTATTTTCCCGTTCTTAGGAGCGTTACTGGCTATGACTTTACCCGACATGATTGAAATTTACAGTTCCAATTCTGTTGCCTCATTACAGGCAATCGGTTATGGTGCATTATGGGGAGTTGGGGGATTGACATTTGGACTGAGTATGCGTTTTCTGGGTATAGCACTGGGGCAGTCTGTGGCATTGGGTACAACTGCTGCTCTTGGGACATTGATACCTTCAATGATTAACGGTGAACTTTTCTCACCTAAAGGATTGATACTTCTTTTAGCTGTTGCCGTCACTCTGATTGGAATAGCCTTAGTTGGTTATGCCGGAAGCCTACGCTCAAAGAATATGAGTGAGGAAGAGAAAAGAAAAGCAATTAAAGACTTTGCCTTGAAAAAAGGTCTGTTGATCGCATTATTGTCAGGTGTAATGAGTGCATGCTTTAATCTGGGCCTTAATGCAGGTATACCTATCAGAGAAGCAGCCGTTGCGGGTGGTGTATCTGATCTTTTTGCCCAGAATCCTGTTACTTTACTGGTAACAACAGGAGGTTTTATTACTAATTTAATTTACTGCTTGTATATGAACAGGAAAAACAGAACAGGTGGTGAAATAAAAAAATCATCAAGTTCAGTATTTTCAAATAATATACTCTTCTGTGCATTGGCGGGACTGTTATGGTACTCTCAATTTTTTGGATTGGGTATGGGACAAAGCTTTTTTGAACCTGGTAGTGTTATGATGGCTTTTTCGTGGAGTATTTTAATGTCTCTAAATGTTGTTTTCAGCAATGTTTGGGGAATTATTTTGAAAGAATGGAAAGGGGCAGGAAAGAGAGCTGTAATATATCTGGCTCTCGGAATGGCTGTTTTGATATTCTCACTGATTATACCTAATTTATTCTGAAATTGATTAAGAATCAAAAAAAATCATTATATTTACGATATTAGAAACACAATAATGAATATCTGAAAAACAATGCGATATAACGATTTCGCTATAGATTTTAAATACTTGTTAGTCAGCGAAAGGGATCAAAAATTCGGACTGACAGTAAATACTGTTGGATTCCAACCAATTGCTCCTTACGCTGCATATCCATCAGCTGAGCACCCTAAAAGCTACTATTTCAATCCTGAAAAAGGCAGAATATTGTCTGAATATCAAATAGTTTATATTAGTAAAGGGAAAGGATTTTTCAAATCAGAATCAACAAAAAAAACCAATATAAGTAAAGGGCAGGTTATAATTCTTTTTCCGGGTCAATGGCACACCTACTGCCCTATGAGAGAAACCGGATGGAACGAATATTATATAGGTTTTGAAGGTGAAATAATCGACAACATTGTTGAAAACGGTTTTATATCGCCTCAAAATCAGATCCTTAATGTTGGTATAAACGAAGATTTGGTGCAACTCTTCTCAACAGCAATTAAAATTGCTAAAGAAGATAAAACGGCTGCGCAGCAAAATCTGGCCGGTTTAGTTTTTAATATATTTGGTAATATTCTATTTCTGGCACAAAATAAAAACTTCGAGATTAAAGATACTGCTCAAAAGATTGAGAGAGCTAAAGTTATAATGCTGGAAAACATTAATAAGGAAATTGATGCCAAAGAAATTGCTGAAAATCTGGGCATCAGTTATTCTCTTTTCAGGAAAACTTTTAAGGAATATACCGGGTATGCACCTGCTCAATACTTTCAGGAGCTAAAACTGAGAAAAGCAAAGGAGTTGCTGACAGAAACAACCATGCCTATTAAAGAGATTTCGTATGAACTGAATTTTAGTTCATACGAATACTTTTTGTCTTTTTTCAAAAAAAGGGTGAAATTTACACCTACTGAGTATAGGGAATTATGAACTATTGTATAGTATAAACTACTCTTCACATGATGCTAAAAATTCTTTTATCACCAATAGTTTTAATCTTATTCCTAATAACCTTTACGGGTAATTCGTATTCACAGAGCAGTTTAAACGATAAAGTTTTTTCTGGACAGCTTTTTAAAGATGAGATTACTCGTGCATACTTATATCCTTCAAAGATAATATGGCAATCTGACACTCTTGGTATGAATGTAATAAGCCCAGAGGTATTACTTAGTCCATATAAAGGACAACTAACAACCAGCAGCGAGGGGATGTCTGTTCTGAAATCGGACTCTAATATGATTGCGTCTGTATTGCTGGATTATGGTAAAGAGTTATATGGAGGGATAGAGATATCAGCAGGAATCAGAAGTGATAAAAATCCGGTTAAAGTTAGAATCAGACTTGGGGAATCCGTGACAGAGGCTATGAGTGATTGCATCGATAATAGCCACCCTGGCATGGGTTCAGCAACAAATGATCACTCATTACGTGATTACACACTCGAAATTCCCTGGCTGGGTACAGTTGAAATTGGGAACTCAGGCTTCCGGTTTGTTAGGATAGATTTAATTGATAAAGGTGCAGAGTTGCCGATACGTTCAATAAGAGCAATAGCACGCTTTCGTGATATTCCATATCTAGGCTCTTTTCACTCAAGTTCGGAAAGGTTGAATAAGATTTGGGAAACAGGTGCTTATACTGTTCACCTGAATATGCAGGAATACCTATGGGATGGAATAAAACGTGACCGCCTTGTATGGCTTGGTGATGTTCATCCTGAAGTAATGACAATTAATAATGTATTTGGAGATCAGGAAGTTGTAAGAAAAAGCCTTGATTTTGGACGAGATACTACTCCTCTTCCCGGATGGATGAATGGAATGTCTTCCTACTCTTTGTGGTGGATAATAACTCACAGAGATTTTTATCTCTATAATGGAGATCTTGAATATCTGAGGGAACAACAGCAATATTTAACCGGTTTAATTAATCAGATCAAGTCCAAAATTGACTCCACTGGAAAAGAGAACCTTGATGGAGGACGTTTTCTGGACTGGCCCACTTCTGAAAATCCAGAAGTTATTCATTCAGGGCTGCAGGCTTTAATGCTAATTACAATGAAAGCAGGTAAAGATATAGCTGAATGGCTAAACGATGATGAACTTGAAAAAACATGCATCGAATCTATAAGAAAACTTGAAAAACATACACCTTCGACTCATCAAAACAAACAAGCAGCTGCACTTCTTGCTATTGCAGGTATATTATCTTCGGAAGATGCATCAAATATATTGCTAAAAGGGGGAGCCAATAATTTTGCAACCTTTTATGGCTATTATATGCTTGAAGCTCTTGCATTAGATGGGAAATACAATGAGGCTATGCAGATTATCTCAGATTATTGGGGTGCCATGCTTGATCTGGGAGCAACAACTTTTTGGGAAAACTTCAACTATGATGAAAAACACAATGCAGTACCTATTGACCAACTACCCGATGAGTCTAAATTTAATATTCATTCTGATGGGGGCAACCATTGCTATATTGGACTAAGAGCTAGTCTGTGTCATGGTTGGGCATCAGGACCAACTTCATGGCTAACAAGGCATGTTTTAGGAATTCAGGTGATTGAACCGGGTTCTAAGGTTATTAGGATATCACCTAATCTTGGCGATCTGGATTTTGCTGAAGGATCCTTCCCTACTCCATTGGGTATTATCAAAGTTAAGCATGTAAAACAGGCTGGTGAGAAAATTGAAAGTGAGATTGAAGCACCTGAGGGGGTGATAATTAAAATTGATGATTAAATAATAAAGATTTGGACTGTGTAGATTGGTATGGTTATAAACTAGAAAATATTTGTTAAATCCTCTTCAGAAACATTGACAATAAAATACTTAATTACATCATAAAATAAATAGTAAATAACATGTTCTATTATTGTAGTAAAAAAACGAAAAGTACAATATTGACACTTTTAATTTTTATCTGTTCCACAACATCATTAATAAGTCAGAATACACGACTAATAGTAAGAGCAGATGATCTTGGTGCATCACGTTCAATTAATTTGGCAATTATAAAATCTTATAAGGAGGGAATCGTACGTTCAGCAGAGGTTATAGTGCCAGGTCCCTGGTTCGAAGAAGCTGTCAAATTGGCCAATGAGTATCCAAACCTGGATATAGGTGTACATATTACTTTAACAAGTGAATGGTCGAATATAAAATGGCGTCCTCTTACTAAAGTAGAAAGTATTACAGATGAAAACGGTTATTTCTTTCCATTTGTTTGGCCAAATGGGAGTTATCCGAGAGGTAGTATAATGGAGAATGATTGGAAAATTGATGAAATAGAAAGGGAAGTCAGAGCACAAATTGAGACAGCTATAAAACGTATACCACATGTCTCACATATTTCTACTCACATGGGTTGTCTTAGTTTTTCAGATGAAACTAATGAACTTTTATATAAGTTGGCAAAAGAATATAATCTTAATATAATTTCCAACCAAACTACTAATGTCATAAACTTTCCACGATGGAGTGGAAGTCAATTAAGCAAAGAACAGAAATTAAAGAATTTAACAAATAATATAAAATCATTAAATACTGGAGCTTATCTATTAATTGAACATCCTGCATTTGATGATACAGAGTCACAAGGTATGGGACACATCGGATATGAGAATGTTGCAGAAGATAGAGAGGGAGTCACATATTCTTTTACTCATGATGCCGTAAAGTCTGTTATAAAAGAAAAAAATATTGAATTAATATCATATAAAGATTTTTTTAGTAGTCAAAAATAGATAAGTAATTATTGTATTCTGATCTTGCTCTTTAATAAAGTGAAAAACATACCTTTATAAAGAAATTATGATGTTTTTTAGGTTATTTTTTGCATCTTTGACAAAATAAACTTGAAAATTAAAATCATATGAAACACTTATTGGTATTGATTCTGCTTTTTATCCCTTTTATCAAAGCATTTAGTCTGAATAACACATTTAATGATGAGGGCAAGATAAATGTTATAGTAATAGGTGCACACCCTGATGATGCTGACGGATCAACCGGGGGTACTGCAATTAAATTTGCTGAGCTTGGCCATAATGTTCTTTTTGTTTCATTAACCAATGGTGATGCAGGACACCAATCTATGGGTGGTGGTGTATTAGCAAAAAGACGAAGAACAGAAGCAGAAGAGGCAGCTAAAAGATTTGGAGTTAAATATGTTGTACTGGAAAACCACGACGGAGAACTTCTTCCTACTTTGGAATTAAGGAAGGATGTAATCAGGCTAATCCGGGAATGGAATGCTGATATTGTAATTGGTCCCAGACCTAATGATTATCATCCGGATCATAGAAATACAGCAACAGTAATACAGGATGCTGCTTATCTGGTTATTGTACCAAATGTTGTAACAGATACTCCTCCTTTAAAAAAGAATCCTGTTTTCCTTTATACACAGGATAGGTTTCAAAAGCCTTATCCCTTCCAACCTGATATTGCTATAGATATTTCTGATGTATTTGATAAAAAGATATATGGTATGGCTGCGCATGAATCACAATACTTCGACTGGCTTCCCTGGACAGTAGGAATTGAGGCGCCAACAGGAGAAAAAGAGAGATTAAAATGGCTCTCTTCTAATCGAGAGAGAGTAATTGCACCTTCTGTAAGACAGTCACTTATTAAATGGTATGGAGAAGAAACAGGTGCTAAGGTTACTCAAGCTGAAGCTTTCGAAATATGTGAATATGGCACCAGACCAAGTGATGAGGAGATAAAAAGATTATTTCCTATGATAAAGTAAATTTTTAAATTACATATAACATAAACTACTATTTTAAATTAATCTATTTAAGCTGATATTTATGAGTTGTTTTCTTAAGCCTATATCAATTGCAACGTTCTTATTAATTATTTTCTGTAATTTTTCAAATGGACAAAATCTAAATAAGAGCATTTCATTTAAACCCGTTGATCTTCAAACTGATTACCTCGAATCTCCTTTAGGAATTGATAATCCTAATCCCAGATTAAGATGGCGAATTGAAGATAATAGAGATGGTGCAAAACAGACAGCTTATAGATTGATTGTGGGTACTAATCCTGAAAAGGTTGATAACATTAGTGGAAATACACCAGTTTCTGGAAGTTATGATGGGATAAGCTGGGATACTGGAGTAATAAAGTCAGATAATCAGTTAATCAAGTATACTGGGGTAAATCTTTTGCCTTTTACCAAATATTACTGGAAAGTAATTATTTGGGATGATAATATGAATGTGAGTATTTCTGAGATCAGTAGATTCGAGACTGGTATGATGGATATGTCAAACTGGAATGGTAATTGGATAAGTGATGGAAGAGATATTCATTATAAACCTGCGCCTTATTTTCGTAAAAAATTTAAATCAGAAAAAGAGATTGAGTCTGCACGGGTATATATAGCAGTAGCAGGACTTTATGAATTATACATAAATGGGGAGAAGATAGGTAATCAACGATTGGACCCGATGTATACACGTTTTGATAGAAGAAATCTCTACGTTACACATGATGTTACTTCGCAATTGCAAAAAGGAGAAAATGCTATTGGAGTAATACTTGGCAACGGTTGGTATAACCATCAATCTCTCGGTGTATGGGATTTTGAAAGAGCTCCATGGAGAAACAGACCGGCTTTTTGTCTTGACTTACGAATTACATACACCGATGGAACTGTTGAAATTATACCAACCGATTTGAGCTGGGTTAAATCAGACAGCCCAGTTATTTTTAACAGCATTTACACTGCCGAGCATTATGATGCAAATCTTGAGAAGACTGGGTGGAGTGAACCAGGGTTTGATGATTCAAATTGGGAGGGAGTAAGACTGAGATCTGCACCTTCTACCAACATAACTGCACAGCAACTGAGACCAATCAGAAATGTAAAAATGCTTCCTGCGGTTGATTTCAAAAAAATAAACGATAGCACATATCTCTACGACTTTGGCCAGAATATGTCCGGAGTAACAAAAATAAATATCTCTGGCATAAAGGGTACAAAAGTAAAAATAAAACATGGTGAAAGGCTTGATAAATCTGGTCGGCTTGATTTAGCTAATATAAATGTTTATTACCGCGGTGATAATGATTCAGACCCATTTCAAACTGATGTGTTGATACTTAGCGGAGAGAGGGAAGATGAATTTATGGCTAAATTTAATTATAAAGGCTTTCGATATGCTGAAGTTACTGCAAATAATGCTATAGAGCTAAACAGTAAAAGTCTTACAGCATATTTTATGCATAGTGACGTCCCTCAAAGAGGCAAGATTGAAACTTCAAGTGAATTGATTAATCGTCTGTGGTGGGCTACTAACAATGCTTATTTATCCAATCTGATGGGTTATCCCACTGATTGTCCACAGCGTGAAAAGAATGGGTGGACGGGTGATGGTCATTTTGCAATAGAGACAGCTCTTTACAACTTTGATGGAATAACAATTTATGAGAAATGGATTGCTGATCACAGAGACGAACAGCAGCCTAATGGTGTTTTACCTGATATAATTCCAACAGGTGGATGGGGATATGGAACAGCTAACGGGCTTGACTGGACAAGTACTATAGCCATTATTCCATGGGAAATATACCGCTTCTATGGTGACAGTAAACTATTGTATGACAGTTATGAGAATATAAAGAGATATGTTAACTATGTAGATAGGACTAGCCCCGACGGACTAACCACTTGGGGAAGAGGTGACTGGGTTCCCGTTAAATCCAGATCTAATCTTGAGTTAACATCATCTGTTTACTTTTATGTAGACACCAAAATATTGGCAAATGCTGCAAAATTGTTTGGGAAAGAGAGTGATTACATCTATTATTCTACTTTAGCCGATAAGATTAAAAAAGCAATAAATGATAAGTTCCTAAATCGTGAAACGGGTATTTATGCAAGTGGAACTCAGACTGAACTTAGTGTTCCACTTCATTGGAAAGTTGTACCTGAAGAATTTATCCCTCTTGTTGCTTCCAATCTTGCAAAGAAGGTAGAAGAGGCAGACTATCACCTTGATGTTGGGGTATTAGGTGCTAAAGCTCTTTTAAATGCATTGAGCGAAAATGGGTTTTCTAATGTAGCTTATAAAGTAGCAGTACAAGACACCTACCCTTCTTGGGGCTGGTGGATTGTAAATGGAGCTACAACGCTTTTGGAGAACTGGGATCTTGAAGCAGAAAGAGATATCTCCGATAATCATATGATGTTTGGCGAAATTGGAGCCTGGTTCTTCAAAGGTTTGGGAGGCATTTATCCAGATGATAAACAGCCTGGGTTTAAACATATAAGACTGAGGCCTCACTTTGAAAAAGAGCTGGGGCAATTCAGGGCAGAATTTAATTCTCTGTTTGGTACTATTATTTCTGACTGGAGATGGGATGCTAACTATGTAGTATATAATGTTGTTGTGCCTCCAAATTGTAGCGCTACATTTTATTTGCCCGAAAATGCTAAAATTCAAGGTACTGACAGTAAAGGTCTTGACAAAATTGCTCTCGAGTCAGGAAGCTATACTTTTAAATTATCATTACCATAGAGGACTACAAATTATAATTAGAAATTAATCTGATTTAAATTATAAATAATATGAAAATCAAAAGTTCATCAATGTCCAGAAGAAATTTCCTTGCTGTATCAGGAGCAATTGCCGGAACTTCTGTTATTAACCGAAAATCTCAGTTGTTTGCTGCAAATGTTACTGCACTAAAACACTCTGCAGTCAAAACTAAATTAGCATTAGTAGGTTTAGGTGTAAGAGGAGTCGGAATGTGGGGAAAAGATGTATTGAAAGACTATTCTGATTATGCAGAATTTGTTGGTTTTTGTGATCACAATCCAGGCAGGTTAGAAGTTGGAAGTAAAATGATTGGATCAGATTGTCCTACATACACCGATTTTGAAAAAATGATGCTTGAAACCAAGCCTGATGTTCTGATTATTACTACTGATGATAATACACATGATTATTTTGCAAAAAAAGGTATGGAGATGGGGGCTGATATAATATGTGAGAAGCCAATGGCAATTGATGAAAAGAAAATTCAAACTATTATTGATGCTGAAAAGAGAACTGGTAAGAACTTCAGAGTGACTTTCAACTATCGCTATTCACCACATAGAGCCAAAATGTGGGAGATTCTTCGTGCAGGAGAAATTGGAGAACTGACCTCAATTGATTTTCACTGGTATCTTGACACCTCTCATGGAGCAGACTATTTCAGAAGATGGCATAGGTTAAGAGAGAAGAGCGGATCACTTTTGGTCCACAAGGCAAGTCATCATTTTGATCTTCTTAACTGGTGGATAGATAGTGATCCTGAAAGTGTTTATGCATTAGGAGACTTAAATTTTTATGGTAAGAAAGGTACATTCAGAGCTGAAAACTGTAGAAATTGTAATCATACAAAAGTGTGTAATTTCTATTATGATATCATGAAGAATGAAACCAACAAAAGGTTATATGTTGATAATGAAAAATATGATGGATATTTTCGTGATGGATGTGTATTCAGAAATGATGTGAACATTTTTGATAAAATGGCTGCAACCATTAAATATATGAATGGGGTTCAAGTTTCATACTCTTTGACTGCCTACTCTCCCTATGAGGGATACAGAATTGCATTTAATGGTACAAAAGGCAGAATGGATGCATGGATTCAGGAATCTAACCCTACTACTGAAGTAAATTTTGATGAAATAGTTTTGTACAAAAATTTTAGTAAAAGAGAATATATACGAATTGAGCAAGGTAGTGGGCATGGTGGTGGAGACAAACTATTGAGAGATCAAATTTTTATCCCCGGTACAAAGGATCCATTAAAACAAACAGCAGGGGTAAGAGATGGTGCTTTGGCGTGCTTGATTGGTATTGCTGCCAGAAAGAGTATTGATTCTAAAGAAATAGTATACATAAAAGATCTCACTACTATAAATCCTAATATTAATAAGATATAGTAGTTCAATAGATAACCTTCTATGATAAAATTAGGAAAATATAGTTTCGGTGTTGGTGATCGTTTTACATTTCAGGGGAAAGCACAACTTGCGGCAATTATTAGTGCAGCTGAGGAAGGATTAGAGATAACACCTGTATGGAACAAGTCAAACAGGGAGCATATATATGTAGGCACTACTTCGGCTGACACTCGTAAAGAAGCTGATGAAGCAGTAAAAGCACTGAAGTATAGAGGAAGATATTTTGTAGATGCAGATCATATAAATAAAGATACTGTTTCAAATTATGTAGATACTTCAGATTTTTTCACTCTTGATGTAGCAAATTATATTGGGAAAGAATGTGCTAAAAAGGAAATTGATCTTTTTGTTGAGTCCTGCAGAAAGTATATCGGGCAATTGAATATTCCCGGAATTAAATATCCATTAAGTATTACAAAAGAGCTTTTACATGAAATAGGTCGTAAATTTCTTATTGCAACGCAACAAGCATCAGAAATATATGCATACCTGGAAAAAGAAAAAGGTAAAGGGAACTTCATTACAGAGGTTTCAATGGATGAGGTTGACTCACCTCAAACTCCTATAGAGTTGTTGTTCATATTAAAAATGTTAGCAGATAAGTGCGTTTTTGTTCAAACTATTGCTCCCAAATTTACAGGCAGATTTAATAAGGGCATAGATTACTCTGGGAATCTTGAACAGTTTTCAAAAGAATTTGAAGAGGATATTCTGATAATCGATTATGCTATAAAAGAGTTCGGTTTACCTTATGATCTTAAACTCAGCGTTCATTCAGGTAGTGATAAGTTCTCAATTTACCCTATCATCCAAAGCATATTAATTAAATATAACAAAGGATTACATGTTAAAACTGCAGGAACAACCTGGCTCGAAGAGATTATTGGATTATCTGTTGCTGGTGGTGGTGGCCTTAAAATTGCTAAAAAGATATATGAGAACGCATTTAATCGCCGCGAAGAACTTTGTACTCCCTATGCAGATGTTATTGATATTGATCCTAACTTTCTGCCTTCAGTTAAGGAAGTAAATGGTTGGTCTGGTGAAAAGTTTTCCGATACACTACGTCATATTCCTGATCATCCGGAATATAATCCGAACTTCAGGCAGCTTATTCATGTGGCTTACCCAGTAGCTGCACAAATGGGTGATGAATTCCGTGATCTACTTATAAAACATGCTGATATAATTGGAGCAGGTGTTAAAGAGAATATTTATGAAAGGCACCTAAAGAAGTTGTTTTACAAATAGAAGTTTTTTCTATCATAATCATAAGTATTTAAATCATTTAATGTAGTAAAACATTATACAAATTACTTATTATTGTTATTTTAGAGGGTGTAATTAGCTGAAAATAAAAAGTATAATTAAATTAAATACGAATGAAAAACTATAAGTTACAACATAATTATAAAATTATTGTCATCTTAACAACAATATTTGTCACTTTGAGTTGCAATTCAAATCGATTGATTTACGTTCAGAATCTAAGATGTGAACATTTAGCTAACCCATTGGGAATTAATAGCAGGCAACCTAGATTCAGTTGGATAAACATATCTGATCAACAGGGTTCAGCCCAAACATCGTATCAAATAATAGTTGCATCTGAAAAAGATATTTTAACTGAGGATAAGAATGATTATTGGAATTCCGGAAAAGTCAATTCTTCTCAAAACCATCTAATTACCTACAAAGGGAAAGATCTAAAGTCGGGTCAGATACTATATTGGAAAGTAAGAGTATGGGATCAAAATGATAATGTATCTGAATGGAGTGAACCGTCAAGATTGAGCATTGGTCTTCTCACTCCACAAGATTGGAAAGCTTCATATATTGGATTTATTGATAGTAATATAACTGAAAACAGATCAAATATAAACTCAGAAACCGGTAGTCAGGTATTAAATGGATTTAATCTTACCCCTCAATTTAGAAAACAGTTCTCAGTAATTGCTCCAGATAAAAAAGAGACATATTTACTTCATATAAACTCACTTGGATATCATGAAGTATACCTCAACGGTAAACAAGTGAGCGATAATGTTTTATCACCCGCCGTTTCACAGTTTAATAAACGTTCGCTGATAAACACATATGATGTAACTGAATTTATAAAATCGGGGCAAAATGACATTATTGTTTGGTTAGGGAGTGGTTGGTACACAGACGGGTTACCAGGTGTTACAGCTAGTGGACCGGCATTTAAGGCTCAATTAGATAAAGTATCAAATAAAACAATCAGTAATGTTATAGTTACAGATGAAACATGGACAGCCCGTAATAGTGAATATGAGAGAATCGGCAATTGGAGGTCTGGCAGATATGGAGGAGAAATAATTAATGGAAACCTTGAAACAAGAAATCTTTTTCTTGAATCCCCTGATGAGTTAGTTTGGAACAAAGTATCTCTTGTTGATATCCCAGTACATGAAGTAACTCCTCAGATGACAGAGCCCAACAGAATAAAAGATACAATTAGCCCAATTTCTGCAGTAAGGTTATCTGAAAATACTTATTTAATTGATATGGGAACTACCATTTCAGGATGGTTTGAAATCACATTTCCAGAATTGGAAAAGAACCAGGAAATAATAATGGAATTCTCAGATCACTTGACTAATGATGGTGAAATATATTGGCAGGGACAGATTGACAAATATATTGCTTCAGGCAGTGGTACTGAACATTTTATAAACAAGTTCAACTATCATGGTTTCCGTTATGTGAAAATTACAAATCTTAATCAGGAGCCTAAATTATCAGATATAAAGGCTCATTTTATACATACCGACTTTGAATCTACTTCTTCGTTCATATCCTCTGATGAAGATCTGAATCAAATTCATGATATGATTTCATATACTCTACGTAATGTTGGTTTAGGCGGTTATCTGGTTGATTGCCCTCAAATTGAAAGACTGGGTTATGGTGGTGATGGTAATGCTTCTACTATTACAGCTCAAACAATGTTTAATCTAGCACCTATGTATAACAATTGGATACAAGCATGGGGAGATGTAATTAGAGAAGATGGAGGCATGCCTCATACAGCGCCTAATCCTTATAGTGCCGGAGGTGGTCCATACTGGTGTGGGTTTATAATTTCAGCTTCATGGAATACATATAAAAATTATGCTGATAAGAGGATATTAGAGAAATATTACCCTGTAATGTTAAAATGGCTGGAGTATGTTGACAGATATTGTATAGATGGGCTACTTAAAAAATGGCCAAATACAGACTACAGAAACTGGTATCTAGGAGATTGGGCTACTCCTGAGGGTGTTGGTGATCCTAACCATTTGGATGAAGCATCTGTGGATTTAGTGAGTAATTGCTATTTATCAGTATGTTTAAATCAAATGGAAGAGATTGCCTCAGTACTGGGTAAAGAAGAGGATAAGAAAAAATTTTCAGAAAAGAAGGCTGAATTAAACAGAAAAATTCATGAGAATTTTTACAATGCTGCAGATGGGTATTATGCAACAGGCTCTCAGATCGATATAATATTTCCTATGCTTTGTGGAGCTGCTCCTGAAGAATTACATGAAAACTTAATTGAGATACTTGTTAAAAGGACAGCTGAGAAGTTCAATGGACACCTTAATACAGGTTTGGTGGGAATCCCTGTGATGATGGAACGGGCAGCAACTGCTAATAAACCAAATTTTGTTTACTCAATGTTAAAAAAGAAATCTTATCCCGGATATCTTTATATGATTGAGAATGGGGCAACTACTACATGGGAGCATTGGAATGGCAATAGAAGTAGAATTCACAATTGTTTTAATGGCGTTGGACAGTGGTTCTATCAGGTTGTTGGAGGTATACGTATAGTAGATAATATCCCAGCGTATAAGAAATTCTTAATTGACCCTCAAATTCCTGAAGGTGTTACATGGGCAAAAACTTCACAGATGACTCCATATGGTATGATTGAAGTCAATTGGGAACTTTTTGAGACAAGAATGCAACTGGATGTAAAAGTTCCTGTTGGAGCAACTGGAATATTGCAGATTCCTGAATATACTTCTGAGGTGATAGTTAACAGTGAAATTATATTTTCTCGTTCACTGGGCGTTTCAAATCCTGTAGATCAATTTGAACTGAGTTCCGGTAACCACACTATTGAATTCAGGTTTTAAATATTAACATAAAAAACAAAGACTTAATAATCTCAAGTCATGAAAATAAAAACAGTTATTATAATTACAACATTGGCATTAACTTTTAGTGCAAGTAATGCTCAGGATAAATTATCCGTGTCATTTGATGTTATATTAAATGGTTTTGTAGGAGATAAAATGAAAGCTTCTTATGAAAATCGTATACTTGCACAGGATGCAGAGAGACTGATTGAGCCATTCACTGTAAGAGATGAACATAGTTGCTGGCAAGGTGAATTTTGGGGTAAGTGGTTCACTTCAGCTGTATTGGCATATAGATATATCCCTACTCCTGAATTGGCTGATAAATTAAAACAGGCTGCATATGGGTTGATGGAAACCCAAACTAATGATGGTTACATTGGTAATTATGCACCTGAAAGTAGATTAAAAGCATGGGATATTTGGGGAAGAAAGTATTGTATGCTGGGTCTGATAGCCTATTACGATATTACAAATGATGAAAAGGCTCTAGAATCAGCAGCGAAAGAAGCTAACTTTCTTATTAAGGAACTCAATGATAAAAACTCAAAGATTGTGTTGATGGGCAACCACCGTGGAATGGCTGCATCATCAGTGTTAGAACCAATTTGTCAACTTTATGTACGAACCGGCAATAAAAAGTACCTTCAATTTGCGGAAGAGATCGTAAGTCAATGGGAAACAGATGAGGGTCCACAATTAATTTCCAAAGCCGACATACCTGTATCACAGCGTTTCCCCAAACCTGTTGACAACTGGTATGGATGGGAACAAGGGCAAAAAGCGTATGAAATGATGTCATGTTATGAAGGTTTGCTTGAATTATTTAGGATAACCGGAAAAGAAGAATATAAAGAAGCCGTTGAGAAAACATGGCAGAGTATTATTGATAGTGAAATTAATATCGCAGGATCAGGCTCTGCAATGGAAGCATGGTTCTCTGGAAGAGAAAAACAGACAATACCCATTGCTCATTACCAGGAGACTTGCGTTACGGCAACGTGGATAAAATTTAACCAACAGTTGTTACGACTTACCGGTGAAGCCAAGTATGCTGATGAAATTGAAAGGACATTCTATAATGCACTCCTGGGTGCAATGAAGCCTGATGGTTCAGATTGGGCAAAATACACTCCACTGTCGGGTCAGCGTCTTGAAGGTTCCGAGCAGTGTGGTATGGGACTAAATTGCTGTAATGCCAGCGGTCCCAGAGGTCTGTTCACAATCCCACAAACTGCAGTAATGCAATCAGAGGATGGAGCTTATATTAATTTTTATATTGATGGAACTTATCATCTCATAAGTCCAGAGAATCAGGAGTTTGCAATTGTACAAAATACAAACTATCCTGTTTCGGGAAAGATTGATCTGAATCTGGTTTTAGAGAAAGATGAAAATATGGAAATAGCCTTAAGAGTACCTTTTTGGAGCACAAACTATAAAATCCTTATTAATGGAAACACTGAATATGAGGCAAAAAATGTACTACCAGGCAATTACACTAAATTGAAGCGTAAATGGAAAAATAATGATAAGATTAGCATAGAATTTGAGATGCAAGGAAAAATACATCGATCTGGCAATACACATGAATACGTTGCAATAACCCGAGGTCCCATAGTTCTCTGTAGAGATGAGAGAATTGGCAAACCTGCTCTAGAGGCCATTCTAACACCCATTATAAATGAAAAAGGAATTATAGATCTGGTTAAAGAAGAATCTTCAGATCCTGAAGTATACATGATATTTTCAGCACAATTTATTCCGGAATCTTATACAGAACAGGGTTCACAACCTATAAAAGTAAACTTATGCGATTATGCATCAGCAGGCAATAGTTCATACAGTTTCCCATTCTTTAAGGTATGGTTGCCTCAATTATATAACCCAAGAAATCAAGATTGAAATGAAAACAAGCAAAACTCTAATTTATCTGGCATTTATTTCATTTTCATTACTTTTTATGTACTCATGCTCAAAAAGTAGTAGAAGCAGTGTAATGCCAATCAGTCTTACAGTAGAATATCTTACAAATCCATTAGGCCTAGATATAGAAAAACCTCGAATGAGCTGGACATTAGAGCCAACCAAAGAGTCAGATTTTGGTCAAAGTCAAACAGCATATCGCATACTTGTGAGTATGTCAGAAAGCAGGCTAAAAGATAACGTAGGTGATATTTGGGACTCCGGTTGGGTCGAATCAGACAAAATGCAGTTGATAGAATATAATGGAATTCCTTTAGAATCTGACAAAGTATATTTCTGGAAAGTAGCAGTTAAAGATGAAAAGGGAGTAGAGTCAAAATATAGTAAAATATCAAAATGGAGTACTGGTCTGTTTTCACAGGATGAATGGACTGCAAAATGGATTGGTACAGGTGAATCTTACAACCCTTCTGAAGGTCCCAATAAAATGTATGACCCATGGTTCAGAAAAAAATTCACTCTAACTGAGAAGCCATATAAAGCAACACTTTTTGTAGCATCCATCGGTTTCCATGAAGTTTATGTCAATGGGAAAAAAATTGATGATCATGTTCTCCCCCCGGCAGTAACTGATCATACAAAACGAGCGCGTTATATTGCATACGAAATTGCACCAGTACTCATTAAAGGTGAAAATGTAATTGCTCTATGGTTAGGTACTGGATGGTCAATTTTTGCACCTTATGCAACAGATGATAAGCCTCGTGCACCTATAGCGATTGCGCAAACAGATATATACAATGAAAAAGGAGAAGTAATCGAACGTATTATTACAGATGAAAGTTGGAGAACACATCCTAGTCCAAATAAACTTATTGGTAACTGGGGATTTGGCGTAGGTGGCTATGGTGGTGAAATTTGGGATGCTAATCAGGAAATTGAGAACTGGAATTCAGTAGATTTCAACGACGAAGATTGGAAAAGTTCAACCATTTTAAATCCATCTTTGAAACTTTCAGCACAGCAAGTAGAGCCAAACAGGTTAATTGATGAAATTCAGCCTGTTGACATTGAACATAGATCAGATGACTCATATCGTGTAGATATGGGAGTGAATTTTGCCGGATGGACCGATATTCATGTAAAAGGTAACCCAGGTGATACTATTCATTTTCTATTTTCTGAAAGAGAAGATCAGGATATGACTTTCGCACTCCATAGTGCATATGTATTGGATAATTCAGGAGAGGGAACATTCCACAATCACTTTAACTACATGTCAGGTCGCTGGATTACAATCAAAGGATTAACCACACCACCAGTTAAAGATAATATCAAGGGTTGGCTGGTACGCACTGATTATGATGATGCAACATATTTTGAGTGTTCAGATTCACTACAAAACTGGATATATAACAGAGTAAAATGGACTTTCGAAAATCTTTCGTTAGGAGGTTTTGTTGTTGATTGTCCTCAACGTGAGAGGTTTGGTTACGGAGGTGATGCTCATGCAACTTCAGAAACAGGACTACTCAACTACAAACTTGGAGCATTTTATACTAAATGGCTTGAAGACTGGAGAGATGTTCAGGGAACAGAACCAATGGTAGGTAATATGAATGATCCGGAGTGGGCTCGAAAACAGGAAGGAAGCGGCAGAATATTAGGAGGTGGTATTATGCCTCAGACAGCACCTACATATCATGGAGGAGGTGGTCCCGCCTGGGGTGGAATAGTTATTACACTCCCATGGTTTATGTATCAATACCATGGTGATATAAGAGCACTGGAAGAAAACTATGAGATGATAAAAGGTTGGCTTACTTTTCTGGATAGTCACGTAGAAAACAATCTACTTAATAGATATGGAGGCAGATGGGACTTCCTTGGTGACTGGCTATGGCCTGGTGCTAATGCTGCCGGTATGAATAATTATTCAGATGAGAACCTTTTTTTTAACAATTGCTATTGGGTGTATAATCTTAAAACAGCAGCTCAGATAGCCAGGATAATTGGGAGAGAAACAGATGCAGAAATCTGGTCTGAAAAAGCAAAACTGGCAAGTGAAGCTATCCACAATAAATATTATATTGAAGAGGAAAAAAACTATTCAGATATGTCGATGAGAAGTCTGACCGCCGCTTTATATGGTGATATTATGCCAGAAGAACTCCGACTAGAAATAATGAAAAGTCTCGAGAATGAGATTCTTATAAATCAGAACGGTCATATCGATGTAGGTATAACAGGTGGAGCAATGCTGTTTAAGGTACTTCGTGAAGAGGGCCGTGATGATCTTATTTACTCAATGACATCTCAAACTACATATCCAGGCTGGGGATTTATGAAAGAAAACGGCGCTACAACTATATGGGAAAGCTGGGAAAAAGATTTAGGAGGCCACTCACTGCTTCATAGTTCTTACTTATACCCTGGTGCCTGGTACATAGATGGAGTTTCCGGAATCAGACAAGATAAGGATTTTCCCGGTTACAGGAAATTTATCATTAAGGTGCCAAAACTTACTGAATCTCAATTATCATGGGCTAGAGCTGAATTTGATTCTCCATCAGGTCTGATTAAATCACATTGGGAACGACAAGGTTCAAATCTTACACTTAACATTACTGTGCCTCCTAACTGCAGTGCTACAGTATGGTTCCCACAGGAAAATAGTGAAACTATCACAGAGAACTCTGGTCATGCAATTCATATTGGAAATCAGGAAGGATATCAACTATATGAAGTGTCAGCAGGCAATTATAGATTCTCGAACTGACTATTTCTCTAATATTTTAAAAAGCAATATATAAAATATAAAGATATAGATTTCTCATAGTATTTGTACTAATTTTTGATAGTTGAAAGCAGAATAGAATCATAAAATAAAAATAAAACATAAAATTTATAAGATGAAAAACAGGAAAATTTTATCAGCACACTTAATTGGACTAATAGTCAGTCTTTTATTTCTAAGTGGATGTGATAATCAAAAAGTAAAACTTACATCACTTAAAGTTGAGATGCAGGAAAATCCAATTGGAATTGGAACTCCCAATCCCAGATTTTCTTGGCAAATAACTTCCGTAAAACCTGATTTACAACAAAAATCCTATCAGATACAGGTTGCACTTTCTGAGGAAAATTTAAAAAACGAAGAAAACCTAATCTGGGATTCAGGAATTATTGAAGATGATAAATCAGTATTAATACCATTTAAGGGAGAAGAGTTAAAGTCTGGTTTAAAATATTACTGGCGTTTAAGAGTATCCACTAACCAGGGTGATACAGACTGGAGTAAGATAAACACCTGGTCAATGGCATTATTAAATGAATCCGACTGGAAAGCAAAATGGATAGGAGAAGACAGTATGTCTAACCCAGGTGAAACTGATAAGGGAAATACACGTCTTGCTGCACGATACCTTAGAAAGCCCTTCACATTAAAAAATAACATTGAAAGAGCTGTACTTTATATTTCAGGACAAGGAGTATATGAAGCTTACATAAATGGAGAAAAAATATCAGAAGATGTACTTTCACCAACTGTTTCATGGTATCCTGATAGAGTCTATTATAACGTATATGATGTAACCCCACTTTTAAAACGTAATGATAACATTTTAGGTGTGATCTTAGGCAATGGAAGATATTTCGGTATGAGAGAGGGATGGAATCAGTTATTTGGACTACCACGTCTTTTAGCTCAGCTGGAGGTTGAATATTCCGACGGATCCACTGATACCATAATATCTGATGAAACATGGAGAGTTACATCCAAGGGTCCGATTGTAGCAAATAATGAATTTGATGGAGAAGAATATGATGCTCGCCTGGAGATCGTAAACTGGAACCTTGCGAACTTTAATGATTCTGGATGGAAAAATGCAGATATTATGGAAGCACCTGGCGGTATAATAACAGCTCAGCCAAATCCTAATATAAGGGTACAGGACGAACTCACTCCAATAAAAATAACAGAGTTGGGTGAAGGAAAACTTATCCTCGACATGGGTCAAAATATGGTAGGATGGCTGAAAATTAATTCTTTAACAGGAAAGAAAGATCAGCCAATAAAATTCAGATTTGCAGAAACTCTTAAAGATGATGGTAATCTATATATTGATAACCTCAGAGGAGCAAAAGCAACTGATATTTATATTCCTGCAGAAGACGGTAACTTCAGCTGGGAACCAAAGTTTGTATACCATGGTTTCAGGTTTGTAGAGATATCAGGGCTTGATTATCAGCCAGAATTAACTGATTTCACGGGCAAAGTTGTCTATGATATGATGGAAACTACTGGAAAATTTGAAACTAACAATGAAGTTATCAATCAGGTATTCAAGAATGCATATTGGGGTATAAGGGGAAATTACAGAGGTATGCCAACAGATTGTCCACAGCGCGACGAACGTGTTGGATGGCTTGGTGATAGAACAACCGGCAGTTTTGGTGAGGCTTTTATTTTTGATAATGCCCTGCTTTACAGTAAATGGCTTCAAGATATAGAGGATTCACAGAGTCCGGAGGGAAGTATATCTGTAGTATCACCTAAATACTGGACTATATATCATGACGATGTTACCTGGCCAGCAGCATATTTTTATAGCGCTAAAATGTTATGGAAGCAGTTTGGTGATACGGAACCCATCTTCAAACATTATAATTCTATGAAGCGATACCTTGAAAGAATACAGGAGGTATCTATGAAAGATTATATAATAACGAAAGATGCATACGGTGATTGGTGTATGCCTCCCGAGTCACAGGAGCTTATCCATTCGAAGGATCCAACCAGAAGAACAGCCGGTCCTGTTTTAAGCACAACTGTCTATTACAGTCTCCTGAACATCATGTCTGAATTTGCTGAACTAACCGGAAACAGTCAGGACATACCAGGATACAAAGAGTTGGCTACACAGATTAAGACGGCATATAACAATACCTATTTTAAAGCAGATTCAGCAATGTATGATAATAATACTGTCACTGCCAATATGCTTTCTTTAAGACTAGGACTGGTTCCGGAAGGGAAAGAGATTGATGTATTCAAAAATGTAGTAGAAAAGACAGTAGTAGATTTTGATGGACATGTTAGTACAGGGGTACTTGGTATTCAACACTTAATGCGTGGGTTAACTGAATATGGAAATATCGATCTAGCTTATAAAATTGCAACCAACCGTACTTACCCAAGCTGGGGCTATATGATAGATAACGGGGCAACTACAATATGGGAACTTTGGAATGGAAATACAGCCGATCCGGCTATGAATTCAGCTAACCACGTTATGTTGCTGGGTGATCTGATAATATGGTATTACGAAGATCTTGCAGGCATAAAGAACCATCCGGAAAGTGTGGCATTTAAAAAGCTACTTATGGAACCAAAATTTCCGGAAGGACTTACCCATGTAGATGCATCTTACAATTCAGTTTATGGTGAAATAACAAGCAAATGGAGTAAGGAAAATGGTAGGTTCACATGGAACATAACAATACCGGGCAACACATCTGCAATTGTTAAATTGCCAAAGGAGATGAATGTTATTGCACCTGATCATGATGGTGTTAGAAATGTATCTGACAGCGATCAGGGAATTGATATTGAATTGGGTTCAGGATCTTATACGATAACTGGAACTATCTAAATTTCAATTTTCATCAGTTACACAACCATGCGAGGCATCCTTAACCAGTTTTGCAAACTTATAAAGGATGCCTCTGCTTACTTTTAGTTCAGGCTTTTTCCATAGAGAACGCCTGCGGGCTATTTCTTCATCCGAAACTTTAAGAGTGATTCTATTATGAATTACATCAATCTCGATTAAATCGTCATCTTCAACCAAACCTATCAATCCACCCTCAAAAGATTCAGGAGTAATATGACCAACAACAAAACCATGGGTACCACCACTGAATCGACCATCTGTAATCAGTGCAACAGATTTACCCAATCCGGCTCCAATTATTGCAGAAGTTGGCTTCAACATTTCAGGCATACCGGGAGCACCTTTGGGTCCCTCATTCTTTATAACCACAACATCACCAGCTTTTACCCTGCCATTGGAGATTCCGGAAATTAAATCTTTTTCGCCATCAAATACTCGTGCAGGTCCTTCAAAACGTTCACCCTCTTTCCCACTAATTTTTGCAACACTACCCTTCTCAGCCAGATTACCATACAGAATCTGCAAATGACCTTGAGGTTTTAATGGTTTCTCAATAGAAAGAATAATATCCTGAGATTCAAAATCTATATCTCTTACATTTGCAAGATTTTCTGCAATTGTTTTTCCAGTTACCGTCATACAGTCACCATGAAGCATACCTTTAATAAGAAGATATTTCATAACCATTGGCACACCACCAATTTTGTGAAGGTCCTCCATAAGATATTTGCCACTAGGCTTGAAGTCAGCTATCAACGGCACCTTATCACTAAACCTCTGAAAATCATCAATTGTCAGCTTCACATCCACGCTTCTTGCCATGGCTAACAGATGAAGAACAGCATTTGTGCTTCCTCCTAAAGCTATTACAATTGTTATTGCATTCTCAAATGCCTTGCGAGTCATGATATCTCTTGGCTTTATATCATTTTCAAGTAACAGACGTATATATTTACCTGCTTCCAGGCACTCCTGCCTCTTCTCTTTGCTGATTGCGGGGTTACTGCTGCTATATGGCAGACTCATACCCATTGCCTCAATTGCTGCTGCCATAGTGTTGGCTGTATACATACCACCACAAGCGCCAGGTCCCGGGCAGCTTCTTTTAACAATCTCTTTAAAATCATTTTCATCAAGCTTACCTGCAATCTTTTCGCCCAGTGCCTCAAATGCAGATACAATATTTAGGTCTTGTCCTTTATAATGCCCAGGAGCAATAGTACCTCCATAAACCATTATGGCAGGCCTGTTCAATCGTCCCATTGCTATAAGTGAACCCGGCATATTTTTGTCACAACCAGGAACAGCAATCAGGGCATCATAATACTGAGCACCGCAAACAGTTTCTATAGAATCCGCTATCACCTCTCTGCTAACCAGGGAGTAGCGCATTCCATCAGTTCCATTGCTCATACCATCACTTACACCAATAGTATGAAATATAAATCCTGCAAGCTTCTCTTTCCATACACCTTTTTTAATTTCTAAAGCTAAACTATTCAGATGCATGTTGCAGGGATTCCCATCGTATCCCATACTCACTATGCCCACCTGAGCTTTGGTGAGATCCCCTTCTGATAAACCTAAAGCATATAATTGTGCTTGAGCTGCCGGCTGTGTTGGGTCTTGTGTGATAGTTTTAGAATATCTGTTTAGTTCTTTCATATGACTTATTTCATTTGTGCAAGAGGTACTCATCGATAGTAAGATATACCGATTGCATACCTCTCTGTTTTTAATCTAAACAGATATAAAGGTCTTTTGTTTTTACTTAAACTCTTTCCACATGATCAATGCACGGGCAATTGCATTTTCAACAATAGGCTGCATTATTTCATAACCTTTTTTATTTGGATGAACACCGTCCCCGGATAACTCTTCGGGCAAACCGTTTCTTTCGTCAGCCATTGCAGAGAAATAGTCACAATAAACAGCACCTTTTTTAGAAGCATACTCCTTAATACGTCTGTTTAACTCAACAATTTTTGGAGCAGGCTCCAGACCCGGGCGCCATGGAAAATCATATGCAGGCAAAACTGAACATAGCACAACTTGTATGCCATGTGCCTGAGCAAGCTCTGTCATTGAATGAATGTTATCCTCAATCATTTCTAATGATGAGGGACCTGTGTTTCCGGCAATATCATTTACCCCTGCTAAAATAACAACTACCTTAGGCCATAAATTTAAAACATCCTGACGGAAACGGAGTAACATCTGTGGCGTTGTTTGCCCGCTGATACCTCTGTTTATATATTGTTTCTCTTCTGCAAAAAATTCCGGAACCTGATTAATCCAACCTTCAGTAATTGAATTGCCCATAAAAACCACTCTGCTATCACATGTACGTGCAGGACCAAGCTTTTCGTTCGCTTCTCTGAATCTGTTCAGATTTGCCCAATCCTGAGCTACACAAAAAAACATACCACAGGTGATAAAAAGCATAGTTAACATTATTTTTCTCATAAATCCTATTTTAATTTAATATGTAGATTGATTATATACTCGAATGTCAAAAATAGTTATTTTATTCCAATTTAAAATCTGTTTCATCGATATAAAATGATAGTATGTCGATTTTGAAACCTAAAAAAACTAAAAACCAATAGTACCATCTACGTTTATTTGTTCTAAAGTTGTAATTTTAGTGACTTTGCGCAAAATTATGAAGAAAAAAAATAAGATTATTGTAATTGCAACCATAGCAGTAATCATACTGAGTATGGCATTTTTTCCAACCATTAAAAGGTTGTTAGCTTCACAAAATGGAAGCAGTGTTAACGGAAATCAGTCGTCACCCGGAGGAGGTTCGGGATTTGCCAGATCAGAGTTAGTAGTAACGGCAACAATACTAAAACCACAGACACTGAATAATTTGTTTCGTATCAGGGGTGTATTATTGCCTGATGAGGAGGTAGATCTTACATTTGAGTCATCCGGTAAAATTACAGATATCTTCTTTGAAGAGGGAAGTTTCGTTCAGGAAGGAACACTTTTAGCCAAGGTTAATGATGCTCCTCTACAGGCAGAACTTAAAAAGCTTGAGTCACAATTACCTTTGGCTGAAGACAGACTATACCGTCAGCAAACACTTTTGGAAAAAGATGCAATCAGCCAGGAAACATATCAGTCTGTTGCTACTCAGCTTGAAACATTGAAAGCGGATATTGAGCTGGTGAAAGCTAGAATCAAACAGACAGAATTACGTGCACCTTTCAGTGGAGTGCTTGGTCTCCGACAAGTTAGCGAAGGAGCCTATGCATCCCCAAACGTTGTAGTATCAAATCTGACAAAAATATCACCCTTAAAAATTGAATTTTCACTTACTGAAAATTTTGTTAACCTCATAAGACCAGGGAGTGAAGTGGCTTTTACAGTAGATAACAGCCTTGAAGTTCACAACGCTACAGTATATGCAGTAGAGTCTCGTCTTGATGTAAACACATTAAGTCTATTTGCACGTGCAAGATATGACAACAGTGAAGGAAAAATAAAGCCTGGTCAATCTGCAAGTATCCAGATAAAACTGGATGAAATAAATGATGCTATCGTTATCCCAAGTATCTCAAGTATAAAAGAGATGGGGCGTGATATAGCATATGTTTACAGAAACGGTGTTGCTCAGGAGGTAGAGGTAATTACAGGAATGAGAACCGCTGCATCGGTAGAAATAGTAAGCGGACTCTCTGTTGGTGATACACTTCTTACTACCGGTGTTATGCAGCTAAGAAGTGGTATGCCTGTTAGAATTGATCAATTTATAGAAAACCACGCAAATTGAGAATATGAACCTATCCGAACTAAGTATAAGACGACCAGTTCTTGCCACTGTAATGGTACTGATAATCATCATATTTGGTATTATCGGCTATACAAGTTTGCCTGTTCGTGAATATCCTAATGTTGATAATCCCATAATAACAGTTCACGTCTCTTATCCGGGTGCTAATGCTGAAGTTATAGAAAATCAGATTACAGAACCATTAGAGCAAAATATTAATGGTATACCAGGAATCAGATCACTTACCAGCCGAAGCAGTCAGGGTAGCTCTCGTATAACTGTTGAGTTTGAATTAAGTGTTGATTTGGAAACAGCAGCCAATGATGTTAGAGACAAGGTTTCAATTGCACAGCGCTATCTTCCGCGTGACACCGATCCTCCTACTGTTTCCAAGGCGGATTCTGATTCTGACCCTATCATGCAGATAACGGTTCAGAGCCCTACCCGATCACTTCTTGAGCTTTCAGAAATTGCTGATCTTACAGTTAAAGAGCGTCTCCAAACGATTTCTAATGTTAGTGCAGTTGAAATATGGGGGGAGTACAGATATGCAATGCGATTATGGCTTGATCCTATAAGAATGGCATCCTATAATATTACACCTATGGATGTTAAAAATGCTCTTGACAGAGAAAATATTGAACTTCCTGCAGGTAGCATTGAAGGTGATCAGATTGAGCAATCGATCCGTACAATGGGGTTAATGTCGACACCTGAAGATTTTAATAATCTTATTCTAAAAGAGGATAATTTTCGTATAGTAAGATTTCGTGATGTTGGATTTGCTGAACTTGATGCGGCAGACCGACAAAATATTCTCCGCAGAAACGGAGTTCCTATGGTTAGTGCAGTTATTATCCCTCAACCAGGTGCAAATCATATTAATATCGCAGATGAGGTTAGAGTTCGCATGGAACAGATGCAGAAAGATCTTCCTGAAGATGTGATCCTTGATGTTGCTTTTGACAATACGAAATTTATCAGAGCATCAATTAGCGAAGTTCAAAATACAGTAATCATTGCTTTTCTTCTTGTTGTATTTATCATCTTCGTTTTCTTAAGAAACCTGAGGGTAACTCTTATTCCTGCTGTAGTTATCCCCATATCACTTATTGGTATTTTCTTTGTTATGTACCTTGCAGGTTTCTCAATCAATGTACTTTCTATGCTTGCCATAGTGCTTGCAGTGGGTCTTGTTGTTGATGATGCTATTGTTGTTACTGAGAATATCTTTCAAAAGGTTGAGAATGGACTGGATCCTATAGAGGCATCTATTGCTGGATCTAAAGAGATATTTTTTGCAGTTGTTTCAACTACCATTACACTTGTTGCTATATTCTTCCCTATTGTATTCCTCGAGGGAATGACTGGCCGTTTATTCCGAGAGTTTAGTATTGTAATATCAGGGGCAGTTATTATATCATCCTTTGTGGCACTTTCATTTGTTCCGATGCTATCATCAAAACTATTGAAGAAAGGTCAGAAAAGGAGTAAATTTTACAATCGAACAGAGGTGTTCTTTATAGGAATGAACAGCTTTTATAGTAAAGCTCTCAACTCATTCCTGAAAAGAAAATGGCTTGCATTACCCTTGATATTAGTTTCAGGAATATTTATTGCAATTTTATGGAGCACATTACCAGAAGAGATGGCACCGCTTGAAGACCGTTCACAGATCATGATACGAAGTAGCGCTCCTGAAGGTGCAACGTATGAATTTATAAGGGATTATACAGATAGAATTTCAGCAATAGCCGACTCAGTGGCTCCGGAAAGAGAGTCAAATATCACTATGACCCGTAGCACCTTTAGTATGGTACGTTTGGTTTTGCCTGATATGGACGAGAGAGAAAGGTCACAGATGGAAATTGCTAATGAAATTACCGAAGCTGTAAGGAATGAAAATGCAGCTCGAGCATTTGTTCAGCAGCAGTCGACCTTCGGAGGAAGACGTGCTGGAATGCCTATACAGTATATTCTTCAGGCCCCGAATATTGAAAAGCTTCAGGAATTTATTCCTCCTTTTCTGGAAAGAATGAATGCGAGTCCATACTTCCGAATGACCGACGTGGATCTTAAATTTACAAAACCTGAAACAAGAATTATTATTGACAGGGATAAAGCAGCTATGCTTGGTGTGAGTACACGTGATATTGGTCAAACCTTGCAATACGCACTTAGTGGTCAGCGTATGGGTTACTTCTATATGAATGGCAAGCAATACCAGATCCTGGGAGAAATCAATCGACAGCAACGAAATACACCTATTGACCTGAGAACTATCTATATTAAAAACAATGTGGGAGAAATGATTCAGATGGACAATCTGGTTAAACTGGAAGAGTCTGTAGCACCTCCCCAGTTATATAGATATAACAGGTTCAACTCGGCTACCATTACAGCTGGATTAGCTCCAGGATATGCTCTGGGAGAAGGGCTTGAAGAGATGGACAGGATAGCAGCTGAAGTACTTGACGACTCGTTCAGAACGGCTCTTGAGGGAGAATCAAGAAACTTTAAAGAGAGTTCATCAAGTTTATTGTTTGCATTTGGCCTTGCCATTTTATTGATTTTCCTTGTTATGGCAGCTCAGTTTGAAAGTTTCAAAGATCCTTTTGTGATAATGTTTACTGTTCCACTTGCACTTTTTGGTGCACTGTTATTTATGTGGATATTCGGGATAACTTTAAATATTTATAGTCAGATAGGGATAATTATGCTTATTGGGTTAGTTGCCAAAAATGGTATATTGATTGTAGAATTTGCAAATCAGCGTCAAAATGCCGGTTTAAATAAAAACCAAGCAATAGTAGAAGCATCAATTCAGCGCCTTAGACCAATACTTATGACTAGTATTTCAACAATTCTTGGATTGCTCCCTCTGGCACTGGCTAGCGGTGAAGGTGCAAACGGCCGAATAGCTATGGGTACTGCGGTTATAGGTGGACTATTAATCTCTACTATGTTAACCCTGTTTCTTATTCCTGCTATGTATATCTATCTTTCAACTGATAGAAAATCTGCAGAGGAGAAGAAAAATGGCAATTCAAAAGCTGTTTCTGAAAACGAACTAACTGAACTCAACTAAGATTTAATCATAGAATAATGATACTTTTTATAAAAGAAAAAAGGACCTGTTTTTTATTGTTATTTATAATTTTTTTCACTGCCTCTGCATATTCACAAACAGAAGAGCGCAGGGTAATTAGCAATGTTATTGATTTGCGGGAATGCCTTAGAATTGGACTTGAAAACAATTTCGACCTTCAGATAGCTCGAAATCAAGAGTTAGTTTCAGAAAATAATGTCACACTTGGGAATGCAGGATATCTGCCACAGGTGAGTGTCAGCTCAGGATATAATTTGCGCAGCAGCAACACAGATCAGATTCCGGCTGAAGGAGATGAGGTTGTAGAGAATCGAAACTCAAACACACAGACACTTGATGCAGGAATTAATCTTAACTGGTCGTTATTTGAAGGATTCAGAGTACAGACAAACTATAAGAGACTGAAAGAACTTCAGTCGGCCGGCGAACTGTACACCCGTCTTGAGATGGAAAATCTGATAGCAAATTTAACGGCAGAATATTATAATTATGTGCAACAACAAATACGATTGGGAAATCTGCAGTATGCAGTGTCGCTTTCGAAGGAAAGACTTCGGATTGTAGAAGCACGATATCAGGTAGGTTCACTTTCGAGACTCGATCTTCAACAGGCTAAAGTGGATTTTAATGCCGACAGCTCACAGTTGATTCAGCAATATGAAATCCTTAACAGATCTCGTATCAAGCTTAATGAACTTATGGGTGTGGATGTGGAGAGTGAGTTCATTGCTCAGGATACAACAATCATTTTTAACGAATCTCTGGCAAAAGATGAGTTGTTTGACAGAACAATGGCTCAGAATACTTTCTTACAGATTAGCGAAAGTAATCTTACATTAAGCGAACTTGAATTAAGAAACCTGAGAAGCAGAAACTACCCTTACCTCAGGTTGAATGCCGGATATGGATTCACACACTATAACTATAACAGTGGTAATCTTGAAAGACAACGAAACTGGGGTCCAAATGTTGGTTTAACTTTGGGATACACTCTGTTTGATGGTTTTAACAGAAAAAGAGAGCAAAAGAATCAGCAAATTATAATCAGGAACAGAGAGCTAGAAGTTGAAAGAGACAAGCTGGTTATTGAAAGCGATTTCGCGAACATGTGGATGGCTTATCAAAATAATATTGAACTTACTAATCTGGAGATAGAGAGTCTGGAAAATGCTACTATAAATTATGAGATTGCAATGGAGAGATATCGGATTGGTGATCTTTCGGGTCTTGAACTGCGTGAAGCTCAGAATAGTTTATTAGAAGCGGAGCAACGACTGCTTACTGCTCAGTACAACACTAAGCTTTATGAGATTTCTCTTATGCAGATAAGTGGAAGTATAACTACCTTTTTACAATAACTAACTCTCATAATATTCTTGCTTAGGTCTTAACTTGCTCTTATGACCCCCTTTTATAGGAGGTCAATATAATACTATTATGTAATTTTTCACAAATTGTTGATATACCTTTATTATATTGAGGTGGACAAGCCATACTTATCACCGAAAAAGTATACCATTTAGCGTCATTCCACACCAAATAGCGACAAACTATACCAATTCAACACCAAATCCGGACAAATCGACCGATTTTTTTTATATCCATTGCAAACTTGGATATTTGCCCCTACTTTAAATAACTTAAATTAAATATCGAAATATGGGTACATTACAAAAAGGTATTAATGGTGGTATTTCCGGCAAGATAGGAAATATAGTAGGAGCAAAATGGAGAGATATTTACTACGTAAGAAGTTTACCTTCAAAAGTAAATGATCCAAGAACTAAAGCTCAGTTAAAACAGAGAAGCAAATTTTCAACAGCTATTCAGTTTCTTAAAACTATAACACCTTTTATTAGGGTAGGTTTTCAAGAATATTCAACTGGTAAGTCAACTGCTTTTAACGCGGCAACCTCATATCATATTAAAAATGCAATAATAGAGGTGGACGCGGAAATAAAGTTAGATTACTCAAAAGTACTGGTATCACGGGGTTCGCTATATACTGCACCCGGAATAAAAGTAACAAAAGTTAATGGTCAGATGCATTTTACTTGGGATTCAACATTAAAAGAGAATGCACGTCCAAGCGATATGGTTATGATTGTTGTATATAACTCCACTAAGAAAGAGGCAATCTATACTCTTTGTGCAGGATTAAGAATTAATGGAGTTGCACAGTTGCAGTTACCATCAACATGGAAAGAGGATATTATTTATCCATATTTATCATTCAGATCTGATGATGGAGAAATAGTTTCAGACAGTGTTCTTGCAAAAGCCTTTAACTAATTTTTTTATAAGAAACTTTATTGAAATGAAAGGGAAGGAACTATATTTTCCCTTTCATTATATTCAAAAATTAAACTTGTATCCCACTGATTTTAATCATATTAGTCCTGCTTAGACCAAACCGTCTCATATTTAAAAGTTTTTCTAGCCATAATGGTTAGAGTAATTCCTCGAGCTGCAAGATAAACTATAAATGAAAACCAGAGTGCATTATTGGCCCATGTTGGGGTGAGTAAAAAATAGGAAGTAAAAAATATAATTGATGAAATTATCATCGCATTGCGCATCTCGGATGATGCTGTAGCACCAATAAATATTCCATCCCACAGAAAAGCTGCAAAACCTGCAAATGGAATCATTAATGTCCAGAACATATAACTTTTGGTTTCTGCAATAATAAATGTATCGTTAGTCAGCAATCTCAATATTAAATCAGGGAAAAGCGTATAGATTGTCATTGCTAAAACAGATACCATCAATCCCCAAAAAAATATTCTTTTTATCATATATCTAAGCATTGATCGGTTCTTTGCCCCAATATACCTTCCGGTGAGAGCTTCACCAGCATAAGCAAACCCATCCATAAAATAGGAGAAGAGCATAAAAAACTGCATTAGCAATGCATTTATTGCAAGGATTGTATCACCCATACCAGAGGATGCAAAGGTAAAGAAGGTGGTTACAAGCGTAAGAAGAAAGGTGCGTACAAATATATCACCATTCACCCTGAAATACTCTCTGATTACTTGTCTTTTCCATATTTTATCTTTTTGGATATATTTTCTTAGCCTGCCATAGTATTTATGCCATAGAATAGCTGCGACTATTAATGATATGATTTGAGAGAGAGTTGTACCTAAAGCTATACCTTCGATACTCATTCCCAACCCGAACACAAAACATACACTTAGTACAATATTAAGAATATTGTTGAGTATTGCAATTACCATAGGGATACGTGCATTTTGCATTCCAATAAACCAGCCTTTAAATGCATACATACCCAAAACAGCAGGTGCTCCCCATATAACAATTCTGAAATATGTTTTAACATGGTTAACAGACTCAGGCCCGGACTTTATAAATTTAAATGCTAACTCTCCTATAGGATATTGCATTAGAATAATGATGAATCCAATTCCAAGACCTATTGCAAGCGATCTGATAAAAACACTCATAGCCTCACTAAAATCTCTGGCTCCATATGCTTGAGATGCAAATCCACTGGAGCTCATCCGAAGAAAACCAAAATTCCAGTAGATCATATTAAATATATTAGCACCAAGTGCAATAGCGCCTATATATACTGCAGAACCAAGACGTCCTGCAACAGCAATATCAATCATCCCCAGAAGAGGAACTGTAATATTTGTAATAATATTAGGGAGTGCGAGTCTGAATATTTTCTTGTCCATAACGTTAATAATTACAAATAATATGCCAAATTTAATTTCATTTTTTTTCTCTACTCTAATAATAATTTATACCTTTGGGATTATTCATAATCATTGTAAAACAAACAATCATGAAAAAATTTTTTACTTTAATTCTGTTATTTTGTTTTTCAATTGCGTTTACAAATGTCACGGCACAAAACAGTAAACCAGTAGTTGGAGAATGGAAATATAAAGTTGCCCAAGCTCCGTATGGTTATGATACCGGTGTAATTTCACTTAAAGAAGTTGAGAAAAAACTGACTGGTGAAATAATATTTGATTCAGGCTACAAAGTGAAACTTCAAAGTGTTTATTTTAAAAATGACACACTGAGAGTTGGTGTTTATGTTGATTCTGAGTATGTGAATATTCTTTCGCGAGTAAAAGGTAAAAAACTGGAAGGAACTGTTGATTCATCTATGGGTAAAATGGATTTAACAGCCGAGAAATTAGAAAAGAAATAATAGAAAAGGTAGATACAAACTACATTAATATAACATATGGACAAAATTCAGGAACTCACCTCTAAGCTTTATTCCGAAGGTGTGGAAAAAGGTAAAGAGGAGGCTAGTAAAATTATTGCTGAAGCTAAGGCTCAGAAAAAACAGATTTTGGAAGAGGCAGAGGCTCAATCCAGGCAAATTCTGGATGCTGCCAGGAAAGAGGTTGCAGAGTTAAGAAGTCATACCGAGGCTGAACTTAAACTATATGCTTCACAATCATCTGAAGCATTAAAAACTGAAATAACAAATCTAATAACAGGTAAACTGGCAGAATCTAACGTTAATGCTGCAACAGAAGACAAGCTGTTTATGCAAAAGCTGATTGTTGAACTTGTTCAGAACTGGGCTCGTGAGGAGAAACTGACAATTGGAACAGAAAATGCGGAAGAACTCCAATCATACATCACTGCCAACGCAAAAAACCTTCTGGATAAAGGTATCAAGATTGAAACTGTAAATGGGATAAAAACAGGTTTCACAATTTCACCCGAAGATGGTTCTTATAAAGTGAAGTTTGGTGAGGATGAATTTATAGAATACTTTAAAGAGTTCCTGCGCCCACAGATACAAAAGCTTTTATTCTAAGAATTGTATTTTAATTCTTATCCAATAATACTATTTTCGAACCTTTATTGAATCAGATTATTATTTAATATAGCATGCTTTTTAAAAACCAATATTACTATTTTATAGCAGGCTTGCCCGACTTTACTTTCGACAGTATGAAGCTCCCTTTTACTGTTGAGGAGTTTGTAGATATGTTGGAAGAAGAACTTAAACCTGCAGACCTCAGGCTAATAAGAAAATATTTCCTAAAGCATGACAACTATAATCTGCTTCATTTACTGGAAAATAAGGATGCTGTAATAAACCTTGCAGGTAATCTTCCGAGAGAAGTTCTTTTAGAAGTTATCTCAAAAGTAAAGGAGGATATTCCTGTTAAAGAAAAAGGTGTCCCTCCCTATTTTGAAGATTTTATAAGACGATGGTTAAGTGAGGAAATCCATCAGGAAGGGGCAAGAGTTTGGGAAGACCTGCTTAGCTCGTTATACATGGATTATGGTATAGAGGTAAAAAACAGTCTTATGTCGGGTTGGTTTGAACTTAACCTTAATATCGGCAATATTATGACTGCAATTTTTGCACGAAAATATGATCTTATGGTTGCAAAATATATTGTTGGTCACAACACAATCGCAAAACTAATACGAGAAAATTCAAACGCAAGAGATTTTGGTATTAGTCAGGAACTTGACTACTTCGACATTTTACAGCGTATTTCAGAGGAGTCTGATATTTATGACAGAGAGAGAAAAATTGATAAGTTTAAATGGGATTGGCTGGAAGAGAATACAGTGTTTGATTACTTCAATATTGAATATATTTTCGCTTATTTATGTAAACTACAAATACTGGAACGTTGGGTAAAACTTAATGCAGAAGAGGGTGAAAAAGTATTTAGGGATCTTATTAACAGCCTAAAAAACGAAACTAAGTTGCCTGACAATTTTTAAAATAAAAAAGAGTAAATTATCATATATGTTAACAAAAGGAACTGTTAAAGGGATTATCTCCAACCTAGTAATTGTAGAGGTGGAAGGTCCTGTTACTCAGAATGAGATAGCCTACATTGATCATGAAGGTACAAGATTAATGGCCGAGGTTATAAAGATAGTTGGGAAAAATGCCTCAGTTCAGGTATTCGAGAGCACAAGAGGACTTAAAGTTGGTTCTAAAGTAGAATTTCAAGGCCATATGCTTGAAGTTGTACTTGGTCCGGGCCTTCTCCAACGAAATCTTGACGGATTGGAAAATGACCTGGACAAGATGGATGGTGTTTTTCTTAAAAGAGGTGAATATACCTTCCCTCTTGATGAGGAAAAACTGTGGCACTTTAAACCTATTGCTAAGGAGGGTGACAAGGTTAGAGCCGGTTCATGGCTGGGTGAAGTTGACGAAAACTATCAGCCACATAAAATTATGGTACCTTTTAGTATGAAAGGAGAATACCGTATAGTAAGAATTATTGGAGAGGGAGATTACAATATATATGAAAAAATTGCGGTAGTTGAGGACAATGAAGGCAATGTGACCGAACTGAATATGATACAACGGTGGCCGGTTAAGGTTCCTATTACTGAATATAGCGAGAAGCCACGACCATATAAATTACTCGAAACAGGCGTTCGTTCAATAGATACTCTGAACCCTATTGTAGAGGGTGGAACTGGATTTATTCCGGGTGCATTTGGTACCGGGAAAACTGTTTTGCAGCACTCAATCTCAAAGCAGGCTGAAGCGGATATTGTTATTATTGCTGCTTGTGGGGAAAGAGCAAATGAGGTAGTTGAGATTTTTACTGAGTTCCCCGAATTGGTGGATCCTCATACCGGGCGCAAACTAATGGAAAGAACTATTATTGTAGCTAATACATCAAATATGCCTGTTGCTGCTCGTGAGGCTTCGGTTTATACGGCTATGACTATTGGAGAGTATTACAGATCGATGGGTTTGAAGGTATTGTTGATGGCCGACTCTACTTCTCGCTGGGCTCAGGCTTTGCGTGAAATGAGTAACAGACTTGAAGAGCTGCCAGGACCTGATGCATTCCCAATGGACTTATCTGTAGTTATATCCAACTTTTACGGTCGGGCAGGTCATGTTATTTTAAATAATGGTAAGGAGGGTTCGATTACATTTATTGGAACTGTATCTCCTGCTGGAGGTAACTTAAAGGAGCCTGTGACAGAAAACACAAAGAAAGTTGCTCGTTGTTTTTATGCTCTTGAACAGGATAGAGCCGATAAGAAACGTTATCCCGCAATAAATCCTATAGATTCTTATTCTAAATATTTTGAATATCCTGAGTTCCAAGACTATATATCTTCAGAGGTTTCAAGCGACTGGGTTGAAAAAGTTTCTGAAATAAAAACCCGACTATTACGAGGAAAAGAGATTGCTGAGCAGATAAATATTTTGGGTGACGATGGTGTGCCTGTAGAATATCATATTACCTTCTGGAAATCTGAATTTATAGATTATATCATTTTACAACAGGATGCATTTGACGATATTGATGCTGTTACATCTATTGAGCGGCAAAAAAACATTCTTGATCTTGTAACTGAGGTTTGCCGTACAAAATTTGAATTTGAAAAATTTACAGAAGTGGCAGACTTTTTTAAAGAATTGATCAATATCGGAAAACAGATGAACTACTCCGAGTTTGAATCTGATTCTTTTTATGGTTATGTTAATCAATTGAAGGAGAAGATTTCCAATTATCAACTTTCAGATATAACCGTAAAGTAGTTTTTCTATTTTTTTCAGTAAACAGGATAAAGGAAAATAAATGAATTATGGCAAAAGCATTTCAGAAAATATATACAAAAATTACACAAATTACAAAGGCAACCTGTACTGTAAAAGCAACTGGCGTTGGTTATGATGAACTTGCTACGGTTGAGGGAAAACTGGCTCAGGTGGTTAAAATAATTGATGATGAAGTTACTCTGCAGATTTTTGAAGGTACAGAAGGAATTCCTACAAATGCAGAGGTTATTTTCATGGGGAAAGCACCCTCATTGAAGGTAAGTGATCAGCTGGCAGGCCGTTTCTTTAATGCTTACGGTGAACCTATTGATGGAGGTCCTGAACCTGAAGGTGAGGAAAGAGCGATTGGCGGACCGTCAGTTAACCCTGTAAGAAGGAAACAGCCATCGGAACTTATTGCTACTGGGATTGCGGGAATCGACCTGAATAACACATTGGTGTCTGGACAAAAAATTCCATTTTTTGCCGATCCTGACCAACCTTTTAATCAGGTTATGGCAACAGTGGCTTTAAGAGCTGAGACAGATAAAATTATATTAGGAGGTATGGGTATGACTAATGATGATTACCTATACTTTAAAAATGTATTTAGCAGTGCCGGTGCGTTGGATCGAATCATATCATTCATGAATACAACTGAAGATCCTGCGGTTGAACGCTTGCTAGTGCCAGATATGGCTTTGACAGCAGCTGAATATTTTGCGGTTGACAAAAATGAGAAGGTGCTTGTGCTTTTAACTGATATGACTTCATATGCTGATGCGCTATCTATCGTATCGAACCGTATGGATCAAATACCTTCAAAAGACTCAATGCCGGGTTCTTTATATTCAGATCTTGCAAAGATATATGAGAAAGCGGCTCAATTCCCATCTGGTGGTTCAATAACTATTGTAGCAGTAACCACTTTATCAGGAGGTGATATAACACATGCTGTGCCTGACAACACGGGGTATATTACAGAAGGACAGTTATTCTTACGTCAAGATAGTGATGTTGGTAAGGTGGTTATAGATCCATTCCGCTCACTATCAAGGTTGAAACAGAATGTTCAGGGTAAGAAAACACGTGATGACCATCCTCAGGTAATGAATGCTGCGGTTAGACTCTATGCAGATGCTGCAAATGCTAAAACAAAACTGGAAAATGGTTTTGATTTGACAGATTATGATTTAAGGACTTTATCATTTGCGAAAGACTACTCAAGAGAACTGCTTGCAATAGATGTGAATCTGAACACAGTTGAAATGTTAGATAAGATATGGGAACTGCTTTCTAAACACTTCAGACCTGCAGAGGTAAATATGAAACAGGAATTAGTAGATAGGTACTGGAAAAAATAATGGCTATTAAATTTCAATATAATAAAACTTCACGTCAGCAGTTGGAGAAACAGCTGAACATTCGTGAACGCGCTTTACCCACGTTACAAAACAAGGAGACAGCACTAAGAATGGAAGTTAAGAGGGCCAAGGATGAATTAGTAAAACTTGATAAGGAACTGGAAGATAAAGTAAAATCTTATGATAAAATGATGGGTATGTGGATGGAGTTTGACTCTACCCTGATTAGTGTTAAAGATGTAAATCTTTCCAAGAAAAAGATTGCTGGTGTAGAAATTCCGATTCTTGAAAGTGTTGATTTTGATATCAAGCCATTTAGCTTGTTTAATAGGCCAAAATGGTTTTTAGATGGAGTCAAAACTGTTCAATCTTTAGCTGAAATTGGTATACGTCGCGATTTTCATGCAATAAGGATAAATAGTCTTGAGTATGCCCGTAAGAAGACTACACAAAAAGTCAATCTTTTCGAGAAAGTTCAGATTCCGGGATACCGGGAAGCAATACTGAAAATTAAGCGTTATTTGGAAGATGAGGAGAACCTGTCCAAATCATCTCAGAAAATAATGCGCTCTCATCAGGAGAAAAGAAAAGAGAAAGGAGATGTCGAATGGTAGCAACAATGAAGAAATATCTGTTTTTGACATACCATAAGGATTACAGTCAATTCCTGAATGACCTTCGTAACCTTGGTATGATTCATGTTGTGGAACAGGACAAAAGTGAGTTAAATGAAGATAAGATATTTGAATTTATTTCAGAGAAGAAACAGCTGGAGGAAGCTAAGAAAATACTTAGCAGAGTAAGAGGAAAAAAAACTGAAAGAGAATTCAATGAAGCAGATGAAAAATTAGGTAGAGAGATCCCCTCAATAGTTGAGAAGATATTGAGTGGGAAGTCGTCGCTAAAGCAACAACTGATGGTTTCTACAAAAGAGAGGGACATCTTGAAACCATGGGGTAATTTTAGTCCTGAACAGATAAAACTATTAAAAAGTGAAGGATACCATATAAACTTTTTTATCGTTCCTAACAATCAATTTAAAGATGAATGGCACGAACTATATGATATCTTTATTGTAAAGACAGAATCTTCACGTACTTACTTTCTTACATTAAGCAAGCATGAAAATATGGCAGAACTTTTAGGTCTGGAACCAGAAAAGCTGCCTGATATATCACTTGAAGAAATTAATAATTTAATCATATCTATAAATAATAAGATTTCACAACAGGATGAAGAACTGGTAATATTATCTGATAATATACCTTCACTTGATGCTGCTATAAACAGACTTGAATCTGAAATTCAGTTTTACAAGGTTGATATAAGTGGTACTCCGGTTGCTGATGACAAAATAATCTTATTACAGGGATGGGCACCGGAAGAAAATGATTCGGAGATTTCGAATTATCTGTATTCTAAAAGTGTTTATTTTGAAAAATCTGATCCTGTTCCAGAGGATAATGTACCAATCAAATTTAAGAATAAAAAGTTTTTCAAGCTTTTTGAGCCTATAGCTGAATTATATGAACTGCCAAGCTATAATGAGATTGATCTGACACCATATTTTGCACCTTTCTACATGATATTTTTTGGTCTTGCACTTGGAGATATTGGATATGGTGCATTTTTGCTGGTACTTGCAACTCTGGTTAAGTTGGTAAAGAAAGATTCTATTGCCAAATCACTTAGAGGAACAATGACACTGGTGCAATTTTTAGGTGCCTCAACTATGGTGTGTGGACTACTTCAGGGAGGTTTTTTCGGTATCAGCATTTATGAAATTAACAACTCTGCAGTTCAGAATCTGAAGAATTTGATCTATTTCGACAACTCACAAATGTTTATGTTGTCATTAGTATTAGGGGTAATCCAGATTATGTTTGGGAAGTTTATAATGATATTTAATCGGATTAAGCAGTTCGGATTTGTTTATGGACTTTCATCTATTGGATGGTTCTTGTTTTTACTGAGCTTTATCGTTTCGTTCTTAATACCATCAGTAATGCCAATGATGGGAATTGCTCATAAAATTGTGATGATTCTTTCCGGAATTTTAATTGTATTTTTTAATTCTCCAGGAAAAAATCCACTTGTAAATATTGGCACCTCTTTGTGGGATACTTATAACATGGCCACAGGATTGTTAGGAGACGTATTATCATATGTCAGATTGTTTGCACTTGGATTATCAGGAGGAATTTTGGCAAGCGTTTTTTCTAGCTTAGCTACAGGAATGAGTCCTGACAATGCAATAATTGGTCCAATTGTAACGATTCTGATATTTGTTATTGGTCATGCAATTAATATTTTCATGAATGCGTTGGGTGCTTTTGTTCATCCGTTGAGACTAACTTTCGTGGAATTTTATAAAAACTCAGATTTTTCAGGTGGAGGTGTAAAATATAGTCCTTTCAGAAATAAATAAAGAAATAAAAATAAATAAACAATTAAAAAGCAACTAAATGGAAACAAATTTAATAATTGCCTATACAGGAATTGCAATTATGTTAGCACTTGCAGGTATCGGAAGTGCATATGGGGTAACAATAGTGGGTAATGCAGCTATCGGAGCAGCAAAAAAAGTAGATGGAAAATTCGGTAACTTTTTAGTATTAACCGCATTACCGGGTACACAGGGATTATATGGTTTTGCCGGATACTTTATGTTTCAGAGTATTTTTAATATACTTACACCTGAAATTACAGCTATTCAGGCTTGGGCTACTCTGGCATCTGGACTCGCTCTTGGATTTGTAGGATTACTTTCTGCAATACGTCAGGGGCAAGTTTGTGCAAATGGTGTAGTTTCAATTGGTCAAGGTCATGATGCATTCGGAAACACTCTGATTCTGGCTGTATTCCCTGAACTTTATGCTATTGTAGCACTTGCTGCAGCATTCCTTATGGGAACAGCAGTTGCCTTATAAAATTATATTAATTGTTGCCGGTCGATTCCTATATCTTTCATAGATGCAGGGTCATCGACCGGTTCAATATGTGTAATAACAGTGACTGGCTCGTCAAACATTTTCACTATTGTTTCTTCTAACTCATCGGCGTAATCATGTCCCTGTTTTACTGTCCATTTTCCCGGCACTAATAGATGTAATGTAATAAACTTTCTTTGTCCAGCTGCCCTGGTAAGCAAAGAGTGATATTCTATTTGTTCAGATTTAAGCGAATCTAGATAGTTAGTTACTTTCTCCATATCTTCAGCCGGAATAGTGACATCCATAAGTCCACTGGCAGAGCGACTTATGAGTTTGTATCCTGTAAGAATAATATTAATGGCAACTATGATTGCTATTATCGGGTCAATAATAAGCCAATCTGTAAACTTAACAACTATAATTCCTACAATAACACCAACAGAAGTCCAAACATCAGTCATTAAATGTCTTCCGTCTGCTTCAAGTACTAAGGATTTCTTCGATTTACCATTTCTTATCAATATTTGTCCCACAACCAAATTCACTAAAGAGGCCATAAGGGAAAACAGCAAACCTGCATTAATATTTTCCAGTGGTGTTGGTTTTACAATACGAGGTATTGCTGACCATATTATACTAAAAGCGGCAACAAGGATTAACGCTCCTTCCATAGCACTTGAGAAATATTCAGCTTTACTATGACCATACATATGTCTTTCATCTGCAGGCTGTTGAGACAATTTCAGCATTATCAGAGCAAAGATTGCTGCAAAAAGGTTTACAAAGGACTCAAGTGCATCAGAAAGGAAACCCATTGAACCGGTTATGTAATATGTATAGAATTTAAGCAGAATAGTGACTATGGCTGCAGCAATAGACAGATAAATATAGTTTTGTAATGAACCTTGACTCTTTTTAGCCATAGTTGTGGGCTTTATAAATATTTCTTTTTGAAACACAAAATTAAACAATTCATACCATTTTCCTTTTGAATATTCACTAATATCTGGAATAGGTTTGTAAAACGTATTAAATCAATATATTAAATCTATGAAATGCATAATATAACAAGGTAATAGTATAAAGCTCATTATTTTCTGAAATAATCCTTTTTCATTATCTTTGTGTTGATATAAAAGAATGTAGTAAATTTCATCAATCTGAATTAATCATAAAAACTTTAAATTGATGAGAATAAAACCAAATCATTGTAGAACAATATGTTTGAAAATTTAAGTGACAGATTAGAAAGGTCGTTTAAGATATTAAAAGGGCAAGGAAAAATAACAGAAATAAACGTTGCTGAAACGCTAAAAGATGTTCGCCGTGCCCTGCTTGACGCTGACGTTAATTATAAAACTGCTAAGGAATTTACCGAAAAGGTTAAGGAGAAAGCTTTAGGTCAAGATGTCCTAAATGCAGTTAAACCTGAACAGATGATGGTGAAAATTGTGCATGATGAGCTAGCAATACTCATGGGTGGCACAGCTTCAGACATCAATATTAAAGGTAACCCTGCAGTCATCCTTATGTCTGGTTTACAAGGATCAGGTAAAACTACTTTCTCCGGTAAACTTGCAAATATGCTGAAAAGCAAGAGAGGAAAGAGTCCTCTACTTGTTGCCGGTGACGTATACCGTCCTGCTGCTATTGAGCAGTTGAAAGTACTGGGAGAACAAATTGGTGTACCGGTATATTCAGAAGAGGATAATAAGAATCCTGTCAAAATAGCTAAAAATGCTATACAATATGCGCGCCAGTATGGACGTGATCTTGTTATTATAGACACTGCAGGTCGCTTGGCAATTGACCAACAGATGATGGATGAAATTGAATCTATCAAGAATGCAATTAATCCGCAGGAAATTTTATTTGTGGTGGATGCAATGACTGGTCAGGATGCTGTAAATACTGCAAAAGAGTTTAATGATAGACTTAATTTCAACGGTGTTGTACTAACAAAATTAGATGGTGACACTCGAGGTGGTGCTGCCCTTTCTATACGTTCAGTAGTTGATAAGCCAATAAAATTTGTAGGAACAGGAGAAAAGCTTGATGCAATAGATGTATTCCATCCTGAACGTATGGCTGATCGTATCCTTGGTATGGGAGACGTAGTGACTCTTGTAGAGAAAGCTCAGGAACAATACGATGAAGAGGAAGCCAGACGTCTGCAGAAAAAAATAGCAAAGAACCAGTTTGACTTTAATGACTTCATAAATCAGATTCAGCAGATTAAAAAGATGGGTAACCTGAAAGACCTGGCATCAATGATACCCGGTGTTGGTAAACAGATTAAAGATCTTGATTTTGATGATGATGCTTTTAAAGGTATCGAAGCAATTATTCGATCTATGACACCAGAAGAGCGTACTAATCCGGAAATACTTAACGGATCGCGCCGTGCCCGTATTGCTAAAGGAAGTGGAACAGATGTACAGGAGGTTAACAGATTGATTAAACAGTTTGACGAAACTCGTAAAATGATGCGAAAAATGACCTCAGGTGGAGGGAAACAGATGATGAGGAATATGCGCAGAAGATAACATATAACTTTAAATATGAAATTAATAGACGGTAAAGCAGTTTCTGCTCAGATAAAAAGTGAGATCGCAGAGGAGGTATTAAAGATAAAAGCAGCAGGAGGAAAGACTCCACACCTTGCCGCAGTATTGGTTGGTCATGATGGTGGAAGCGAAACTTATGTAGCCAATAAGGTAAAGGCTTGCCAACAGGTGGGATTTAAATCAACTCTTATCAGGTACGAGGATGATGTAACAGAAGAGGAATTACTTGCTTGTGTGGACAGACTAAACAAAGATGAAGATATAGATGGATTTATAGTTCAATTACCTCTACCCGATCATATTTCTGAAATAAAAATTACTGAAGCCATTGACTATCGTAAAGATGTTGATGGTTTTCATCCGGTAAATGTTGGACGTTTATCTCTTGGAATGCCTTGCTTTCTGTCCGCTACTCCTTCAGGTATATTGGAATTGCTTAAAAGATATGATATTGAAACAAAAGGTAAACACTGCGTAGTACTGGGAAGAAGTAATATCGTAGGAAAACCTGTTTCAATGCTTATGCTACAAAAGTCTTATCCTGGAGATTGCACCGTAACCATTTGTCACAGCAGAACAAAAAACATCAAAGAGATCTGTCTCGAAGCCGATATTATTATTGCTGCATTGGGTGTTCCGGAGTTCCTTACAGGTGATATGGTAAAAGAGGGTGCAGTAGTTATAGATGTTGGTACAACCAGAGTGCCAAGTAATGAAACGAAATCCGGTTTCAGACTTAAAGGTGATGTTAAATTTGATGAAGTAGCACCTAAGTGTTCTTATATTACACCTGTACCAGGGGGAGTAGGTCCAATGACCATTGTTTCCTTATTAAGAAATACACTTCTGGCTGGAAAAAAAGAGATTTATCCAACTATTAACTAGGATCGTTTTTATAACAGTTATATCCAAAAGCATTAATTATTTTAGACCTTTGCAAAATAATTAATGCTTTTCTGCTTTTATCAACAATATACCAACTAATGTCCAGAATAGTTCTCTGATTCTTTTACTTAGACTCACAAAAACACCATATGCAACAGGCATTGAAAGAATTCCATATATAATTACAAAACCACCTTCACGTGCTCCCATCTGCATGGGCATAAAGAAAAATAAATTTGAGATCAAAGACTGTATTGATTCAACCAGTACACTCTGAACAATGGTAACAGGAGCCTTGATAGCTTGCATCATAAGTAATATCTCAAAACATATAAAGAAGCGGGATAAAAACTCAATTGATAGAGATGCTATAAAGTCCTTTTTCCTGTTCTTGTATAGATCGGCTATCAGAACGTCCATCTGATCTATTTTCTCCTGATGCTTTACCTTCAGATTCTTAATTTTCTTTCCTATAAATGGAAGTCTGCTTGTAATTATTAATGCTCTGTTGACACCTCCTTTTGTGTATACTCTATAAGCCCACAAAAGGAGTAAGAATGCTGTACCACCAGATATAATTAATCCTATTTCAATTGAATCAGATATTACAGGAACTAAAAAAAACAACATAGGTATTGTGACTACCCAGAACAAGAAATGAGACACAAAATGCATCATCGTGGATAACAATACTGACGAAGTAGCTTTCTGTATACCTAAATCCTCTTTTAACTCTATTATCTTATAAGGCTCTCCTCCCATTAATCCAAATGGAGTTATATAGTTTATAGCAAAACCACTAATAGTAAGCTTAAAAAGTCTTATAAAACTAATTTTCTTAGATTCTTGACTTCCATCATTCAGTATAATATAAAACGATAATGTGTTTAATAGATATACCACAACCCACATTGAGAAAATAGGTATGTACCACCAACCGGTCTGTTTTATATCGTGCCAGATATTGTCAACACCTATTTTATAGATCATTATTCCTAGTGTCAGTGCACCAACAATAAAGAAGACATTCTTAGCTATTCTAGCTTTATTTGCCATAAAGACAGGAGAGTTGCAAGTATGTTTATTATTTTCTAAAAGGGGGTTTAACTATTACAGCCTTTAAATTCCTATTACGTACCTTGACATATATCTCATTATCTGATTTTGCGTAATCAGGTTTTACATAACCCATGCCAATACCTTTCTTTAATATAGGGGACATTGTACCTGAAGTAACATTACCAATAATCTCTCCATCTTCATTAGCGATTTCGTAACCATGTCTTGGGATACCTTTATCAATCAATTCAAAACAGCACAATTTACGCGATACTCCTTCATATTTTTCTTTTTCAAGTACTTCCCTGCCAATAAATGGCTTATTATCAGCAAATTTAGTAATCCAGCCTAAGCCTGCTTGTAAAGGTGTTGTTGTATCATCAAGATCATTACCATAAAGACAATATCCCATCTCTAAACGTAGAGTATCGCGTGCACCTAACCCTATAGGTTTTACCCCGTACTCCTTTCCTGCTTCAAATATAGCGTCCCATATTTTAATGCCATTTTCCGGATAAAAATATAGTTCAAAACCACCGGCACCAGTGTAACCTGTATTTGAAATGATAACATTATCTACACCAGCAAATTTTGATGTTGTGAATTCATAAAAAGGTATATCCGAAAGGTTTTCTTCTGTCAACTTTTGCAATGTAGCCTTTGCATTTGGACCCTGAACAGCTAATTGGGCCATGTGATCGGAAGCATTTTCAAGTTCAGCACCCATTGTGTTCCATTTCACACACCATTCCCAGTCTTTTTCTATGTTTGCTGCATTAACAACCATTAGATATTTTTCCGGTTCGTAATAGTATACTATGAAATCATCAACAATTCCTCCGTTTTCATTTACAAAGCAAGTATATTGCGCTTTACCCAATTGAAGTTTAGTTACATCATTACTTGTTACTCTCTGTAAAAACTCAACTGCTTTGGGACCTTTCACCCAAAATTCACCCATATGAGAGACGTCAAACACCCCAACAGAATTTACTACAGTTTGATGTTCATCTATTATACCTGAGTATTCAATTGGCATATTATATCCTGCAAATTCATGCATTTTAGCTCCTAATTTAATATGTAAATCTGTAAATGGTGTCTGCTTCATACCTGTTTATTGTTTATTTAGTAAGTTAATTAATTATACAAATAACTGAGTCTATATTTATGCATCTCTAGCTACCAGTTCGGCAATTTTTACAACAACCTTAGATGCTTTCTCCATAGAAGGAATAGGTAAATACTCATATTTGCCATGGAAATTCATACCACCTGCAAAAATGTTTGGACATGGTAACCCCATAAATGAGAGTCGTGAACCGTCTGTACCTCCGCGTATAGGTTTTACATTAGGTTTGATTCCTAACTCCTCCATTGCTCGATAAGCATAATTGACTATATGCATAACTGGTTCTACTTTCTCTCTCATATTATAATACTGATCTTTGAGAGTAAGTTTAAGTCTGTTATCATACAGTTTATTTAATATATCAACAGAGTGTATCAACAATTCTTTACGATCCTCAAACTTATTCCTATCATGATCGCGAATAATAAAAGACAGATTAGCTTCTTCAACTGTTCCACTCAATGAAATAAGATGGAAAAAACCTTCATACCCTTCAGTATGTTCTGGCCTTTGTTCTTTAGGTAGTAGTGAAATCAGTTCATTTGCAACATGAAGTGCATTTATCATTTTATTTTTTGCATAACCGGGATGAACATTTCGTCCTTGTATTTCTATTTTGGCTGATGCGGCATTAAAGTTTTCATATTCAAGTTCTCCTACTTCACTCCCATCCATAGTGTATGCCCAATCAGCACCGAATTTCTCTACATCAAATTTATCAGCTCCTCTACCTATTTCCTCATCAGGGGTAAATGCTATCCTTATTTTACCATGTTCAATTTCTGGATGATCTATAAGGTACTGCATCGCACTCATTATTTCAGCTATACCAGCTTTATCATCTGCTCCTAATAATGTTGTACCATCTGTTACAATTATATCTTCCCCTTTATGAGACAACAGTTCGGGGAAATCATTTGGTGAAAGAACTACATTATTGGTTTCATTCAATACTATATCTTTTCCATCATAATTTTTTACTATTCGTGGATTTACATTGTTTCCACTCATGTCGGGACTAGTATCAAAATGTGATATAAACCCTATTACAGGTACCTTCTTATTTGTATTTGAAGGCAGGGTAGCCATAAAGTAGCAATTATTATCTAGACTAACATCCACAAGTCCCATCTCAAGAGCTTCTTTCTCTACCTCTTTTGCAAGATTAAATTGTTTTTGTGTACTTGGTGTCTGCGTACTGTTCTCATCGGATTGAGTATCAATACGAGCATATTTTATAAACCTATCTACTATCGTCATTATTTTATAATATTTTGATTGAAAGAATTTTTCAAAGTTAAAGTTATAATAGTGTCACAAAGATAAAAAAATGACTTGAATAGCAAAAATCTATTCTCTCTTTTGTTTCTGTAGAAAAATGTCTTATCTTTGCAGTTGGGTAAGTCCTATACGGCCAGCTCCCATTGAATCCCCCAGGTCTTGACCGAAGCAAGGGTATTTGGTTGTAGCGGCGCGATATAGTAAGCTTACCCTCTTTTTTTATATAAACATTGAATACCAGTAAGACCATTATTATAAATACCAGTCAAAATTTGTTCTAGTTATTAATAATTGCTCCTATTAATTACAAAATTTAGAAGAATATAGAAAACCTAGAATATTTGAAAAAACAGAAATCCCCCTTCTGCGAAACAATGCTGAAGGGGGATTTTTTATTAAATCAAATAATTGAAAAAATACTATTTATGCTATTTTAGGGAATAATTTCGCATCTACAGAGTATTTACCTGCACCTATAAATATTGATCCTGCAAATACAATTAATAGATCTAAAGCATGACCATAACCCATAAAATTATCTCCATTAAAAAGATGTGTGATTAAAGCTACTAACATTGTTCCTGCTAACATTATAGCTGCTGGCCTAAAAAATAATCCAAGTGCAAATAACAATCCTCCTACAGTTTCAGAAATTGCAGCTATAAAACCCCAGAATGTATGACCTGAATCAATTCCAAAATTTGACATTGTACTACCTACCATTGTCCATGTATCAGGACCACCCGTTATTTTTGGCAGACCATGTAGGAATATTGTTATACCTAATCCTACTCTTAGAATTAACCACCCGATATTTAATAAATTCTTTTTGTTGTTCATATTTAAATTGTTTATTAATTGTGTTATTTTATTCTTTAATTTTTAAATTCATAAGTAGTAAAAACACTCATCTATATGATTTGTTTATCTTTGTACTATAAAAAAAATCGATATGTCAACATTTGCTCCTTTTGCCAGACCACTTTATGTAATGCTGAAGCCAGTAGGCTCCAAGTGTAATTTAAATTGTGATTATTGCTATTATCTTGAAAAAGAGAATCTTTATAATAATAGAAATCAAGTAATGAGTGAAAATTTACTAGAACGGTTCATTAAGCAATATATTGATTCTCAAACAATGCCGGATATTATGTTTACATGGCATGGAGGAGAAACATTGATGAGGCCAATATCATTTTATAAAAAGGCTATAGAATTACAAAAAAAATATGCGAATGGAAGAAATATAGATAATTCAATACAAACAAATGGTACTCTCCTAAACGATGATTGGTGCAAATTTTTCAAAGAAAACAATTTTTTAGTTGGTATATCTATTGATGGGCCAAAGGATTTTCATGATGAATATAGACGAGATAAAATGGGACGCCCTTCTTTTCATAGGGTTATGAAAGGTATTGAATTGCTAAAAAAACATGGAGTTGAGTTCAATTGTATGGCTGTAGTAAATGATTACAATGTAGATTATCCACTTGAATTCTATAACTTTTTTAAAGATATTGATTGTAAATATATTCAATTCACACCAATTGTAGAGCGACTTAGAATACAAGAACCTACTGAAAATATTTCTCTATTAAAACTTGCTACTGCAAAAGAGGATGACCACGAAGCTGAATTAGCTCCTTTTACTGTGAATGCAGATAAATGGGGCGATTTTCTTTGTTCAATCTTTGATGAATGGGTAAAGGAAGATGTTGGAAAAATATTTGTACAGATATTTGACTCTACTTTAGCTAATTGGGTTGGAGAAAACCCTGGAGTATGTACAATGGCAAAAACATGCGGTCATGCAGGAGTTATGGAATTTAATGGTGATGTATATTCATGCGATCATTTTGTTTTCCCTGAATATAAATTGGGTAATATTTATGATGATACTCTAACTTCCATGATGTATTCAAATAAACAACAAACATTCGGAAATGATAAGTTTGATAAATTACCTCAACAATGTCGTGAATGTGATGTGCTTTTTGCCTGTTACGGCGAGTGTCCTAAAAACAGATTTATAAAAGATAAATATGGAAATAAAGGGTTAAACTATTTATGTAAAGGATATTATAAATTCTTTAAACATGTTATGCCGTATATGGATTATATGAAAAATGAGTTGCTTGCCCAACGACCACCTGCAAATATAATAACTTGGATAAAAGAAAATAATCCTAAAACTTAATCATAAAAGTTATATAACTATTATTTAAATACTATTAAAAAAACCGGATCCATTGATTGAATCCGGTTTTTTCTAATGATACTTAAACAATACTAGTTCTCGCCTTTTCGTGCGGAATAGCTTATTTTTAATGCATAAGCCTTTCTTAAAGCTTGTTTTACATCAGTAATATACTGCATACGAGTATTTTCATCTGCTTTTATTGAAACAGTCATTAAAGGCTGATCAGCTTCATTCATACTCGCTTTTTCCTGAGCAATATAGTTCTGAATATCTGCAACCTGAGCAAATCTGTCATTCAACTGCATCTGTGTTCCAGTTCCTAGCCTTGCATCTAATGGAGGACCAATATTAATATAGGTCACTAAAGATTTCTTTTCTAGTTTCTGTACTTCTGATGCAGTAGGAAGTTTCATTCTCACCATCAAAGTTTCAGAACGTAAAGTTGTAGTTATAATGAAGAAAAAGAGAACTGCGAAAACTATATCAGGCATAGATGAAGTATTCATTGCAGGTACTTCTTTTTTTCCACTTTTATTAAATTTTCCCATAACTATTGTTCTCCTCCATAATTTTTAGGTTCAGCTTCAGAAATACGTTGAGGATATAGATCATCGATCTGTTTCTTTTGATCTACGGTCAATTCTTCATATGAAGTACCAAAATATCTTCTGGCTCCTTCATTTCGAAGTTCATTATATGCTCTAACAACCTCATTTTGAACAGCTATATATGCACTGTATCTCGTAGTAGCATCATTCTGTATAGATATTACGTGATTTGAGGTTACAGGCACAGTTCCAATAGGTGGACCGAAATCTTCTTCAATTAGCTGAGGTAAATCAGGGCTATTTGAAGTATTTAAAACGAATTCTTTAACCACATCTTTCATTGCAATATTTCCTGATCCCCCTTGCAATTCACTTTCGTTAGCATACATTACAGTTCCTTGTTGGTCCTGGACTAAAATCTCGTTTTTAGAGTTTACCAGAACAACTAACAAATTTCTACGCTGAACATCTACCGAAGACTGCTCTTGTTCATTTTGTGGTGGTGGTGGTAAACGTCGAGCCAAACCTGAATCGACATCCATACTTGATACCATCAAAAAGTAACATAGTAACAGGAAAGAAACGTCAGCCATAGAACTGGCATTTAAAGCCGGAACTTTTCTATTTGTTTTTGGCATATTTAAACCTTTTTAAACTGATTCTTATAAAGAATCTTTTTTATTTTACAAAACTATTTCTTCCTAGTTACAAATGGCATAATAAAAATAGCCAATATAGTAATTACCAGCATGAAATACATCGAGTATAGCCACATATCAGTCATTTTAAGTACTGATGGCACGTTGTCGGTTCCTTCGTAACCTGGTATTGAAAGTAATGTACCATCACCAATAACATAAGAACCGATAAAAAGTGCAGCTAGGGCCAAAATTGCATAGAGTCCACTCAATGCTTTCTTTGGATTTTCTTTTAACCCTCTGGCAAAATCAACGATTGAAAAAGCAATTAGCACTACTATGGTTATAACCAGAAGTGCATACATCCAGTACAAAAGAATATCTGTAAAAGCAGGCTGTGCCAAATCAGCACCAATCTTCTCATGTTCGGGAGCTTGTCCGCCAAAGAAGAACAGCCCTAATACAATAAGTGATACTATTATTGTTGTAATCAGGGTAAGTCTGGATGTTCTGTGAATTTTAGTTACAGCCATTTTATTACAAATTTTTGTATTTAACGTTATATTTTATAACCTGATCTAGGAATGTGATTGAAGCGTCTTCCATTTTATTAAGAATACCTTCCATTTTAGATAGGATATAGTTGTAAATAATCTGAAGGATAATAGCAACGATCAAACCACCTACAGTAGTAATAAGAGCCACTTTCATACCTCCGGCAACAATTGTTGGACTCATATCACCAGCTCTTTGGATGTTATCAAAAGCAATAACCATACCAATTACTGTACCCAAGAATCCAAGTGAAGGAGCGATACCGATAAACAAAGTAATCCAAGAAAGATTTCTCTCAAGTAATCCTGATTGTACACCTCCGTATGATACAATTGATCTCTCTACTTCTTCAGGTCCCTGATCTAGTCTTAATAGACCCTGGTAAACAATTGAAGCAATTGGTCCTCTAGTATTTCTAGCTATGTCTTTTGCTGCTTCAACATCACCTCTGTCTAATGTATCACCTACTTTATTTAGGAATGCGTCTGGATCAACGTCAGCTAAACTTAGGTAAATAATTCTTTCTAAACTGAAAGCCAGACCAAGTATCAAACAGATAGCGATTGCACTCATAAAACCAGCACCACCTTCAATAAATTTAGTTTTTAGTGCTTGGTGCATACCACCGGTAACCTCTTGAACTTGAGCCTGAGATGTGGCTACTTGTTCTGTTTGTTCTTCAGGAGTGGTTTCTTGTGCGAAAAGAACCGAAGACAATCCTACAGACATCATTCCGAAGATTGCTAAAATTGCAAATAACTTTTTCATTGTGTGTTCAATTTTGTTGATTAATGATCTAAATTTGTTTGTTTATAAATGATTTAAATTTTTTTCAGTATATAATGTTTTGTATATCTTTCTTCCTTCGACTTTCCTATTTAACTACGCGGAGAGAGCGGGATTCGAACCCGCGATACACTTTTGGCGTATACACGCTTTCCAGGCGTGCCTCTTCAACCACTCGAGCATCTCTCCAAAAGAGGGACTTCCCGGAAACGGGGTGCAAATTACAAAAAATATTTCATTCCTGCTCAATTCAAGAAGCAAATTTAAGGAATTTATCAATTATAAGCTACTTCAATTCGAAAATATTTGAATGATTGAGTTCAATTTAGCTATTTAATTCAAGTCCAAATATATTTTTAGCATTAACACTAGTAATATTTGACACCTCTTCTTCTGTTATTTTCCATATTTCTGATAACTCCCTTAGAATATATCTAATATATGATGACTCATTCCGTTTACCTCTATAAGGTACAGGTGCTAGATATGGAGAATCTGTTTCCATTACTACACGTTCTGCAGGGCAGTTAAATAGTGTATCTTTTAAACCCGAGTTTTTAAATGTCACTACTCCATTAACTCCTATCATAAAGTTCTTTAAACGTAATATGTACTCTAATTCATCTTTGTTGCCTCCAAAACTATGAAAAACACCTCTTAAATTAGTCTCTCCTACTCTCTTGATACTTGATATCACTTCTTTTGTAGCATCTCTAAAATGGATTGATACTGGCAAATCCATTTCTGCACTCCACTTCAACTGCTCTTCAAATGCTAAAATTTGTTCATTTTGAAGTGATTTATCCCAATAAAGATCAATTCCAATCTCTCCTATTGCACAATATTTAGAGTTATTCAGCTCATTATAAATATGTTCGAGTTGATTTCTAAAATTTTCTTTGATACTTGTCGGATGTAGTCCCATCATTGGTATTAAAAAATCAGAGTCTTCAGCGACACATTTTTTTAATATCTCAATTGTAGTTTCATCAATATTGGGTAGAAGCACTTTTTCAACCCCTACTTTTTTGGCACGGTTAATAATATCAACTAAATCATTATCAAAATCTGCAGAAAACAGATGAGCGTGTGTATCAATAATTCCCATCAACTGATCTCTCCTTTTCTATAGTAATATACTACACCATATTCACGGTTTCTTTCTATTCTTTGGTCAACAGGGATATTGTTGCTACTTTTTTCCACTTCTTCCCATATTTCAAAAATAACCTTGTCTACTGTTTCACGATATTTTGCCACCTCATCCATTACTCTCTGTGTAGCTTTTTGATGCAATTTCTGAGTTTGATAACCCTCTTTAAAAAGAGAGTACATTACACTAACTTTTGCTATTGATGGATTGTATATTGGTACCCCTCCCAGAGAGATTCGTTTATTTTCACCATTTATAATTTTTTGTCCCCATTCCACCAATTGATCATTAGAAGATAAGTCAGGAACTACTTGGTTTAAATTCTCAAGACCATAAAATTCTAATTGTTTTTCTTTTATTTCTTCACGCAAAACTGACATATACAAAACCTGCACAAAATGAGATATATACATTCTTGCATTCCTAACTTTTCCAGTAAATGACTTATTGGCTTTAACTTGGATTTCAAATAGTTGTCGATAACGAGCACATAAACCCTCAAAATGAGCTAATACTACTTTAGCAGAATGTAAAACTTTTGTTGAAATCTGCAATTCCTGAAAATCAGTTGTTTCAGCTTTTTCTATTGCAGTTTTCAACGCTTTTATGCGTGCAGCATCAGTATTTGGTAATCTTCTATAAGGCATTTAAATTTTTATTTATAAAAATCCTAACTGTCTCTGTACATTAAGTTTTCTGAAAGTTCAATTAATTCTCTTTTGCGGTCACTTGACACACTTACAGAAGACAGGTTTTCCAAAGATGCAAGATAATACTTTTCTATTAGATTTTCTGATATTACTTTCAGATTTAATTCATCGTATATTTTTTTAACAGCCTCTATCTTCTCATTTGGATCAAATTCTTTAATTGTAATCCATTTATCTAGTTCATCTCGTTGACCCGGATTTGAGTTTCTTAATGCTTTAATAAGTAAATATGTCTTTTTATTGCTTATTATATCCCCTCCAATATTTTTACCAAATCTTTTTGGATCGCCATATACATCTAACAGATCATCTTTGAGCTGAAAAGCGAGTCCGAGATTTATTCCAAACTGATAAAGTGCCTCTGCATCGCTTTTATCTGCATCGGATAAGATTGCTCCCATTTTTAAGGAACATCCTATAAGTACAGCAGTCTTTTTAAGTATCATCTCTAAATACTCTGCTTCTTTCACGTCATTGCGTTTTTCAAAATCCATATCATATTGTTGACCTACACAGATATCCATAGCTGTGTCTGAAAACAAATCTAATACTTCTGACAAGTGTTGAGTTGGTACTTTTGCAATATACTTATATGCTTCAATTACCATTGCATCTCCTGATAAAATAGCAGTATTAGCATTCCATTTTTTATGAACTGTTGGATTTCCTCTTCTTATGTCAGCATTATCCATAAGATCATCATGCAGAAGCGAGAAATTATGAAATATTTCAATAGCCAAAGCAGCATTCAGAGCTATATCAATATTCTTATTAAATAACTCAACTGCCATCAATGTCAACACCGGCCTTATTCGTTTACCACCTAATGAAAAGACATATCTTGGCGGTTCGAAAAGTGATTCCGGTTGAACACTTTTCATAACCATTGAGAGTTCTCTATCTATCTTTTCTCTTAGTAAAGCTACTTTATGAATCATAAGATGGATAATTATACATTCATTTTTTCTAAAAAAAAAGCTGCTTTCTGTTTATGAAAAGCAGCTTCTTAAGCTTTTTAATTATTGATATTAATTCTGTAGTCTGAAAACAACGGGAAGTGTGAAACGAACACGTACTGCCTGTCCTCTCTGTTTTCCTGGTTTCCAGCGTGGCATCTGTTGTATTACACGAACAGCTTCTCTGTCTAGTGAAGGATCTACTCCTCTTACTACTTGAACGTCTGTAATACTACCATCTCTTTCTACCACAAAGTTACAAATAACTCTACCTTGAATACCATTTTCTTGAGCAATAACCGGGTATCTTATATTATCACTAAGAAATTGCATCATAGCAGCGTTTCCACCGGGGTATTCAGGTTGTTCCTCTACAACCACAAAGATTTCTTCAGTTACCTCTTCTTGTTTTGGCTGTGGTGGTGGAGGTGGTACATATGTTTGCATTTGTCGTTGTGATTGATCATCCTCAACTTGAATTTCAAATTTAGTTTGTACTTCCTCTTCAACAACCTGGATAATTTCTGGTGTTTCCTCAATTGGTGGTGGCGGTGGTGGTGGAGGTTCAGCATCACGACGGGTAATTTCAATTTCTTCCTCGGCCAAAATATCTTGAACAATAATGGCCTCGTCGACTTTCTCTGTTGCTGAAGTCCATTCAAAAGCGAAGAAAAGAACTGCTACAGCAAATACCAATCCAATAAGGATAAATGTACTCCTATGCTTTTCCAAATTCGCCTTCGGTGATTTTTTTACTTCATCTTTGTCCATTGTGAATAATTTTTATCTGCTTCATTATATTAGTTACACGACTGCTTTGATTGCAAAAATAGCTATTTTTTTTATACGGCCCAGCTTTTTGTGTGAATTTTCTCAAAAATAGTTTAGACTACTTTGTATATATCTTTAAGGTTTCTTCCGTATCCATTATAATCCAAACCGTAACCTACGATAAAATCGTTTGGAATTTCCAATGCCACATAATCAAGATTTAGTTTTTGTTTCATTGCAGCAGGTTTATAAAGAAGAGTTGCAATTCGTATCTCTTCAGGCTCGTATTTCCCTAGTTCTTCAAGTAAAGACACCATAGTATTTCCACTATCAACAATATCTTCCACAATTACTACAGACCGGCCTTTGATACTTTCATTAAGCCCCAATACAGTCTTTACATCGTTAGTCGAAGTTGTCCCATGATAGGAAGCTAACCTTACAAACGTAATCTCACTCAAAATGTTTACCTGCTTCATGAGTTCCCCGGCAAACATAAAGGCACCGTTTAATACTGCAATAAATAATGGCCTTTTATCTTTAAGTTCTTTGTTTATCCTTTCGGCCACTCGTTTTATCTCATTCTCAATCACCTCCTGTTCAATCAGAAGCTCAAACTGTTTATCATTGATTACGATTACTTCTTTCACATTAAAAAATTTTAAAGTGCAAAACTACTATTTTTTATAACCAAAACGAAATATCAGTTCAGTAAAATTACTATTATCTAAAAATAATTTTTTTTCTTCCTCATTATAGAGTCTGCATTCTGTTACCGGAATATTTTTGCGAATTGCCGCAACACAATTGTAGCCCACATCAGAAAATGATCTTGGCAGCACTTTAATAATTTTGTACAATAATGCATCAGGTCTCAAAACAGAAAAAATAAAAGCAACTGCATCCGATTTTTTAAGGATTTTATATCCTGAATTTGTATGTATTAATACTGCAATTGAATTAAAATCTTTAATTTCTATATTTAAGTATCTGAATACTTTCTCTGAAAATTCAGATTGTATTGATGCGAACCTGAAACAACGATTTTTATCCCTGTCAACTACCCATTGAACCCATCTGTTACAATAACGACACTCGCCATCAAAAAATAATATATGATACATAGTGAAATAAAAAAAGTCGCCATATTTAACTGAAATGTCAGTATTTATGATATTACTTGTACTAAAAACTGTTTGGCACGGAATTTGTCAACTATTATATGATAAACAAAAATAGGCATTTTTCTGTTCTTAAGTCGAAGAAACAACAAATATGAATCCATTCAAAACAAATAAATTTAGAGAAAAAGAAATAGGAGATAATATTATCTCATTTATTACTGGTGACTTTATAGATGGAAGTACTGATATTGAAGAAAAGCATCTAAAAGACAAACTACCAATACTTCCATTAAGAAATACCATTGTATTTCCTGGAAGTACACTCCCAATATCTGTTGGCAGAAAGAAATCTCTGGAACTGGTTAAATCACTCGGAAAAAGACAACGATATATAGGCTTGGTTTGTCAGAAAGATACAAATATTGAGGATCCGGAGATTGAAGATTTATATAAATTAGGAGTTGTTGCAGAAGTTATCCGTGTAATTGAGCTTGCAGATAATAACTTCAGCATAATTGTCCAAGCAAAAAAGAGGTTTGAATGGGTAGAGATGGTTCAAACTGAACCTTTCATGAAAGCAACATACAAACTAAGAGAGACGACCAAAGCTTCAGAAGACGATAAAGAATTCAAGGCTATCCTTGATTCAATTCGAGAGTCAATGATGCAAATGTTGATGATGCTGGGCGATCCTCCAAAAGAGCTTATGCAAACTATTAAAAGCGAAGCATTCTCTAAAATGCTCATAAGCTACTGTGGAACAAATCTACCAATTGAAAGTCGTGAAAAGCAAGAACTCCTGGATATCGATTTAGAGAAAGAACTTGCATACAGACTTCTGATGATACTCAATCGTGAGGCCCAACTTCTGGAGATGAAGATGAATATCCAGATGAAAACTCGCGAAGATCTTAATCAGCAGCAAAAAGAGTTTTTCCTTCAACAACAGATAAAAACAATTCAAGAAGAGTTAGGTGGTAGTACTCAACAAATTGAGATAAACGAGTTCAGAAAAAAAGGAAAGAGCAAAAAATGGAGTGCCGATGTGGCAGATATTTTTGAAAAGGAGATTCAAAAATTAGAGCGTCTGAACCCTCAGTCACCAGATTACTCTGTACAGTACGGTTATATCCAGACAATACTTGAACTGCCTTGGAATGAATATACGAAAGACAATTTCAATCTGAAAAATGCACAGAAAATTCTTGACAGAGACCACTTTGGCATGGACAAAGTCAAAGAACGCATTATAGAACATTTGGCAGTTCTTAAACTAAAAGGCGATTTAAAATCTCCAATTATCTGTCTTTACGGTCCTCCTGGTGTTGGAAAAACATCTTTGGGAAAATCCATAGCAGAAGCTCTGAATAGGAAATATGTGAGAGTTTCATTAGGAGGACTGCATGATGAAGCAGAAATCAGGGGTCATCGTCGCACTTATATTGGAGCAATACCAGGACGAATTATCCAAAACATATTAAAAGCAGGTTCATCAAATCCTGTTTTCGTACTTGACGAAGTTGATAAAATAGGTTCAGATTTCAGAGGCGACCCGTCCTCTGCACTGCTAGAGGTGTTAGACCCGGAGCAGAACACTACATTTCATGATAACTATCTGTCAATTGACTTTGATCTTTCAAAGGTTTTGTTTATTGCCACAGCAAATAATCTGAATTCAATTCCGCAACCTCTTCTCGATCGTATGGAGCTAATCAATGTTGGTGGATACATAACAGAAGAGAAGATAGAAATTGCATATCGTCATTTAGTTCCTAAAGAGCTGGCAAATCACGGTATCAAAAAAGGCACTTTCGTAATTCCTAAACCAACTCTACAAAAGATCGTAGAAAATTATACTCGAGAATCCGGAGTTCGTGAATTAAATAAAAAAATAGCAAAAATAATGCGCAAGATTGCTCGCAAGATTGCTGCAGAAGAAGCTTACCCCAAATCGCTGAAAGTAGCTGATCTTCATGAATACCTTGGCAGAGAAGAGTTTAATAGAGATAAATATCAAGGTAATGAATATGCTGGTGTTGTTACAGGACTAGCTTGGACATCAGTTGGTGGAGAAATTCTATTTGTAGAAAGCTCTTTGAGTCGTGGCAAAGGCTCTAAACTAACTCTTACAGGAAACTTGGGAGATGTTATGAAAGAGTCTGCTATGCTTGCAATGGAATATATACAATCACATGCAGAAGAGTTGGATATAAATCCTGAAATATTTGAGCATTATAATACACATATACATGTTCCTGAAGGTGCTATACCAAAAGATGGTCCATCAGCCGGGATTACAATGATAACTTCACTTGCATCTGTATATACTCAACGTAAAGTTCGTTCTAACCTGGCAATGACAGGTGAGATAACACTTAGGGGTAAAGTGTTGCCTGTAGGTGGAATCAGAGAAAAAATACTTGCAGCCAAGCGTGCCGGAATAACAGATATTATTCTGTGTGTAGAAAACAGAAAAGATATTGAAGAGATTAAAGAAGATTATCTAAAAGGTCTCACTTTCCACTATATCAGCGATGTAAAAGAAGTCTTAGACTTAGCACTGCTTGATGAGAAAGTAGCTAATCCAAAGATATTTACTGTGACAAAGTAAATAAGCTATAAAGTATATTAGAAATTTAAATTATAGTTTTAATAGTAAAGTATAATGCATATAAGAAGAGAAATGCAACTCCCTGCCAGCGAGTAATTCGTGTACTAAGTTTCATAAATAACCACAAAACAAGACCCAGCAAAACAACAAACATTGAGTCAAAATAATTTATTTCTGTCGTAGAAATTGGGTGTATTAATCCCGCAACACCTAAAATTAGAAATATATTGAATATGTTTGAACCAACAACGTTTCCGATAGCAATATCGGAACGTTTTTTTATTGCTGCCACTACAGAAGTAGCAAGTTCTGGCATGCTTGTTCCAGTTGCTACGATGGTCATACCAATCAATGCTTCAGACATACCTAAACGCTCTGCAATAATAACAGAGTTCACAACTAGCAGGTCAGATCCATATACCAAGCCCAATAAACCAACCAAGATGAAGATTAGATCTAACACCCAGTGTTTACTCATTTTTATATCTTCAATATTTTGTGACTTATCTTCTGCAGTCTTTTTTGAATCTTTATTTGATGAAAGATAGAGGTAAATAATATAAGAAATGAAAATAAGTAACATCAATCCAGATTCAATTCTAGAAATTCTTGAATCCAGGAAGAAAATTAAGAAAAGTATAGATGAAAATATCATAATAGGTACATCGAGCTTTAACAACTGTCTTTTTACCAATACCGGATATATGATTGCTGAAAGACCTAGTATGATGCCCACATTAAACATATTGGAACCAAGAACATTTCCGATAGATAATGCACTCTGACCAGCCAGTGCGGCTTTAGAGCTAACCACCAGCTCCGGCATACTGGTACCGATAGAAACAATTGTTAAACCTATTACCAAAGGACTAACAGCCAGTCTTTTTGCAAGTGACGATGCTCCTGAAACCAACCCTTCTGCACCAAAATAAAGAATTACTAAAGACAATAATAACCAAACAATCTCCATCTTAAAATTATTTACCTGATTCTATAACCTCTGGCAAAGGTAGCTAATTTTACAAATAAAAAACCTCTTTATTCAAGAGGTTTTTTTATGATTAGATATATTCTATAAATTATTCTGAGTAAAATCTAAAATCTTTAAGCATTTCCTTTAATCTTTTACGTGCAAAGAAGATTCGGCTTTTAACTGTTCCAATTGGCAAATCCAGATGATTAGCTATCTCTTCATATTTATAACCTGAAACATGCATCGAAAAGGGAACTTTATACTCATCAGTAAAACTGTTTATTGCTTTATTTATTTCTTTTATAGTGTATGCCCCGTCTGGTGTATCAAATCCTGAATCCTGAGGGAGGTTGAGATGATATAAATTTTCTGTTTTATCTATTATAGTCTGACTTCTAACAATTTTACGATAATTATTAACGAATATATTATGCATAATTGTGAAAACCCAGCCTTTGAAATTTACATTTTCGTAATATTTTTCTCTATTGTCTAATACTCGAAGCGTAGTTTCCTGTAATAAATCTTTGGCTTCTTCTCTATCAGCTGTAAGTGTCAGGGCGAAGTTAAACATATTATCCTGCAATCCTAATAGCTGTTTTTCGAAAGCGACTTTAGTCTTCATAAGCTTTGACTTTTAAATGATTGTGTCATACAAATATATATGAATAAATATAAAACAAACTATCTTATCCAGAGTAAATACGATTAATTTGTGTTAACAAATAAATTATTATCGTAACACCACTGATTATCTGACTTTTAATTAAAGAAAAAAGGCAACAATTGAGGCGTTTATACCCTATAAAAAAAATTTATATTATTTAGAATCAGTTTTGATATTGTAATAAATTTGACTTTTAGTCGTTTTTTCGAAAAATATTGACTGTGTCCTTCTTTAAATGGCATACTATTTGTAAATGTATAATAGACATTTAAATTAAAATAAGAAATATGGTACAAAAAGGAAAGATTGGGGTTACTACTGACAATATATTCCCCATTATTAAAAAGTTTCTTTACAGTGACCAGGAAATATTCCTGCGAGAAATAGTTTCTAATGCAGTTGATGCGACACAGAAAATCAAAACACTTTCAGACAGAGGTGAATTTAAAGGAGAACTTGGAGAATTGTCAGTTCGAGTAACTCTAAATAAAGAGCAGAAAACAGTTACTATTTCCGATCGGGGTATAGGTATGACAGCTGAAGAAGTTGATAAGTATATCAATCAGATTGCATTATCATCAGCAAATGAGTTTCTCGATAAATATAAAGATGATGCAAACGCAATAATTGGTCATTTCGGTCTGGGTTTCTACTCCTCTTTTATGGTATCTAATAGAGTAGAGATAATTTCAAAATCATACAAAGATGAGCCTGCAGTTAAATGGACATGTGACGGTAGTCCTGAATTTACGATGCAGGAAACAGAAAAAGATGAAAGAGGAACTGACATTGTACTCCATATTGATGATGAATATAAAGAGTTTCTCGAAAAAGAAAGGATAGAATCATTACTCGTTAAATACTGTAAGTTTCTTCCCGTTCCAATTATTTTCGGCAAAAAACAGGATTGGAAAGAAGGAAAGCTTATAGATACAGAAGAAGATAATATTATCAACGATGTTAACCCTCTATGGCGTCAAAAACCTGCAGGACTAAAAGATGAGGACTACATTAAATTTTATAGGGATCTTTATCCCATGTCTTTTAATGAAGAACCAATGTTTTCGATTCATCTGAACGTAGACTACCCTTTTAATCTTACCGGAATACTCTATTTCCCTAAGATCAAGAATAACCTCGATCTACAACGAAATAAAATACAGCTATACAGCAATCAGGTATATGTAACAGATTCAGTAGAAGGTATCGTTCCGGAATTCCTTACACTACTGCATGGAGTTATTGATTCACCTGACATCCCGTTAAATGTTTCGAGATCATATTTGCAAGGAGATAACAACGTAAAAAAGATTTCAAGCCATATAACAAAAAAAGTTGCCGATAAACTTGAAGAGTTATTTAAAAAAGAACGTACTCAGTTTCAGGAAAAATGGGATAGCCTTAAGCTATTTATTGAGTACGGTATGCTTACTGATGATAAATTCTATGATAGGGCTGCTAAGTTTTCGTTATTAAAGAACACTGAAGGTGAATACTTTACATTCGAAGAATATAAAACTCTTGTTTCTGGTAGTCAGACCGACAAGAATGGCGACATTATTAATCTATACTGCAGCAATAAACAGGAACAGTATTCACATATAGAGGCAGCCAAAGAGAAAGGTTACGATGTACTTTTGATGGATGGTCAGCTTGATGTTCACTGGGTAGGTCTGCTTGAACAGAAACTTGAAAAAACTCGCTTTGTTAGAGTTGATAGTGATATTATCGACCATATCATACAGAAAGAAGACATCAAAGAGATTGTACTATCAGATAAACAAAAAGAAACACTTACCCATACTATAAAAGCTCAACTTCCTGCAATCGAAAAAACTGAGTTCACTGTTGATTTCAAGGCATTGGGAGAGAGTTCCAGACCTGTACAAATCGTTCAAAATGAATTTTCACGAAGGATGAAAGAGATGGCTGCCATGCAGCAACAAATGGCCTTCTATGGTGAATTACCTGACACTTATCAGGTTGTACTGAACACACAGCATCCGAGTATTAAATCATTAATAGATGCAAGTAAAGAAAAAGACAAAGAGCTGCTTTTAAAAGAGATTACAGAGGATGGAAAAATAAAACAGATGATAGATCTTGCACTTCTTTCGGGAGGTATGCTTAAGGGTGAAGCATTGAGCAATTTTGTGAAACGCAGTTTTGATATGATCAAATAAATATCTGCTTAATTAGTAAACGAAACCGGCAAACCAAAATTTGCCGGTTTTTTTATGTCACAAAACGTCATAAATAATCTCCTGAACATAAATAGAATAGTTTTACACAAAAAGACTTATTTTTGTAAACTATTTTAATATTAAATCCCGATGAACAAATTCTACGATGTTACTTACTCTCCCTTTCGTGCATTTAAACGAAACGAATGGCGAAAGCTGGAAGAACACCCTATGTTCCCTATTTCTGATATAGATCTGACCAAACTACAGGCATTAAACGAACCACTTACTCTAAATGAAATAGAAGACATCTATATACCAATGATAAGCCTATTACAGATTCATATTACACATTACAGGAATCTGCATAATGAACTGGATCAGTTCTTCGAAAATAAAAGTAAACAAATTCCATATATCATTGGTGTAGCAGGTAGTGTTGCTGCAGGTAAAAGTACAACTGCCAGAGTCTTGCAAAAACTACTCTCACTTACTCCCGGAAATCCTAAAGTTGAATTAATTACAACAGATGGTTTCCTATATCCAAATGAAGAGCTCGAACGCCGAGGGATATTAAACAAAAAGGGATTTCCTGAAAGCTATGATGCAAAAAAACTATTAGCGTTTCTCTCAGGTGTAAAATCTGGTCGTGACGATTTAGAAGTCCCTGTATATTCTCACCTTTATTATGATATAATTAAAGACAAGGTATACTCATTCAGCAGACCAGATATATTAATAGTTGAGGGTATAAATGTGCTTCAGGTTTCAACATCAAAAAAAGTTCGCCGTCGTGTTTTCGTTTCAGATTTCTTTGACTTCTCAATCTATGTAGATGCAAGTGAAAAAAACCTACGGCAATGGTACCTTGAGAGATTTAAAAAATTACAGCAGACAGCTTTCAGCAATCCGGAATCCTACTTTCATCAGTATGCATCATATCCTGAGGATAAACTGATGGAATTTGCAAATCAGGTCTGGGATGAAATAAACCTGCCTAATCTTGAGCAAAATATTCTACCAACCCGTTTTAGAGCAAATCTTATACTTGAAAAAAGCGAATGCCATTTTGTCAGAGGTGTTAGAATTCGCAAGATATAAATAATAAGTGCCTGAAAATTTCAGGCACTTATTATTTATTATTGTGTTATTGTAATTTCAGAAAGCAGGATATCCCGGATTCTGTACAAGATTATTATTAGTTTCCCATGCACTTTCAGGAATTGGGAAAAGCAACAAGTGAGGAGAAGATGCTGTTGGACGAAGATATCCCGGCTCCAGGAATTTTCCTGCGCGGATCATATCTTGACGGTTAGTATTTTCCCAAGCTAATTCCAGACGTCTTTCCAAGCGAACTTCATCAATAGTAACTGATGTATAATTATGAGAGTCATCACCAAATCCTCTCTCTCTGATTACATTCACCAATCTTGTAGCTTCACTATTATTCTGTCCCAATTCAACCAATGCTTCGGCTTTCATTAGATACACGTCAGCAAGACGGAAAATTGCAAAATCATTCTCCATATCTGAGTTTGCCAAACCTTTTTCAAATACCCATTTATTACAACGTGCACCCTCTTCCTGGTGAACTTCACCCCACATACCTTCTCTTATCGATCCGGGAATGATATTGAAATCCACAGTATGAATCAATGGACGTGCGTGACCAGTTATTAATACCTCACCGGTACCTGGATCAATCATAGGTCCAATAAGGAATGAACCCTCTTTTCTTTGGTCTGCATCGTCAAACTGCTTAACATAGTCCGGCTGTGCACTAACACCATTCCAGGTCCCAACTGTCATACCCAGAGCGATAGGATCAAGGTAATGAAGTGTACGTTTATGTAAATGATTACCACCATCATCCTTACCGAAAATTGCAGGAAGTATAATCTCTCTTGAAATCTGATTATTTACTTCGAAGTTAACTTTCCAGTTAGGTTCTATGATATAGTCCATTGACATAACTTTGTCAGCGGCATCAATTACTCCCTGCCAGTTAGGAGTACCTGTCCACACTTCAGCATTAAGATACATCTTTGCAAGCAGTGTATATGCAGCACCTTGTGTAAACTTACCATAACTCTCATCTGAAACATCATCGCGAAGCACATCTTTAATCGCATTTAGTTCAGATACTACAAAATCATAAAGTTGCTGACGGCTCGCCATACCTGGAAGTTCAGTACTTTCATAATCTGCAACTAACGGAGCATTTCCAAAATAATCTATTAGTATATAGTACCAAAAAGCCCTGATACCACGTATCTCGGCTAGAGTCCGCGTCTTCAGCTCTTCATCCATTTCAGACTGTTCAATTGTAGCATAAATTTGGTTACATGTGGTAATACCAGAAGTACAGGCATTCCATGCATTGTTGATCAGACCAATTCTGGCATGCCATGTATGCAGCTTCATAACCATATGAACACCACCATCCCACCAGTCACCACCTACTCTTGTAGGAGTAATAGCCATATCTCCTGCCTGTTCTGATAAAAGGAAAATATCACCTGGGAATACATTTTTCAGTGTTTTATAAATAGGAGCAATGATCGCATTTATTTCTGCCGGTTTCTTTCCAAACTGGTCAGCAGGAATAGTATCATATACTGTTTCATCAAGGTTGGTACAGGAATATATACCTGCCAATAAACCCAACACTAACGACAACAATGTTATATTAAATATTTTTTTCATATTTGTCTGATTTATAAGTTAGAATGTTAGAGTGATACCTACTGAGTAAGTTCTTGCTTTTGGGTAATACTCACGATCTTCAACACCAGGGGCCAAACCGTTATTCCTGTTTTCATCAACCTCAGGGTCAAGACCCTTGTACTTAGTGATCAGGAACAGGTTTTGGCCAGTTGCATATACTCTGGCATTTTCAAGCCAATTTAGATTCTCAGTTTTAAAAGTGTATCCTATTGATGCATTATCAAGTCGGATATGTGAAGCATCTTCAACATAAAGTGAAGAATATTCAGGTACCACCTTCAACTGATGAATTAATGGATCATTAAGAGCATTAGCACCGATAAGGTAACCGGGGTGACCATAAGTCATCCTACCCATATTAAGAACCTTGTTTCCAAAAGTTCCTCTCAGGAAAAATGACATATCCCATCTCTTATATCTGAATAGATTACTCCATCCAAATGTCAGGTCAGGCTGTGCAGAGCCAATATAGGTATAATCCTCTGCAGTAACCGCATTAGTCTCGTTACCATCACTATCACGGAAAACATATTTACCATCCTCATCAATTCTGATAAATTCAGGACCGTAGAATTGTCCTACTGGATACCCCTCTTCTACAACGTGAGTTGTACGTCCGGATCCACCTCTTACCCAAGCATCTCCTACGAGAATTCTACTTGTTGTGTAAACATCATCAGACAAGCTTGTAATCTCATTTTTATTATGAGCTGCGGTAACAGATGTATTCCATCTGAAGTCAGATGTTTTTATTGCATCCAGACTTAAAGCTAACTCAATACCAGTATTTTTCATATCACCAACGTTAGCCATCATTTCAGAGTGTAAGAACGGTGGTGTAGGAACACGGTATGTATAGAGCATGTCTTTTGTACGTTTATCATACCATTCAATCGTACCACTCAAACGGTTGTTGAATAAGAAGAAATCCAAACCAACATTAAACATTGCAGTCTCCTCCCATTTAAGGTCAGGGTTAGCATTCTGATTAATTCTATAAGCAGTGAGCCATGCGCCATTGTCGTAATAGGTACCACTTGTACCGTATAACTGGAGTGTCTTATAAGGATCAAGACCGGATTGATTACCTGTCACACCATAACCCACTCTAAGCTTCATCTCATCCACCCATTCAACATCATTCATAAATGCCTCTTCAGTAATTCCCCATGCAGCTGAAACTGAAGGGAATATACCCCATTTATGATTAGAGCCAAATTTTGAAGAACCATCACGACGAACAGTTGCAGTAACCATATACTTCGACTGATAGCTATAGTGTACACGACCAAAGAATGAGATCAGACGACTCATATTTCTTGCAGAGCCAACATCAGTAGGACGCAATCCTTGTCCCGATGCCAAATTGTTTGCCCCAAGCAGGTCAGTCGTAAAACTACGGTTTGCCGCCATCATATAAGAATATTCGTTCTCTTCCCAAGAATATCCTGCCATAGCATTAAATCCATGCTGTTCGTTTGCACCGAAACTGGTACTATAATCAAGCAGCCACTCCATCAAATGCTTATCCCAGATTCTGTTCTCACGCTGTGCATAACCACCGTCATCACGTCCCGCCTCAGTCTCGGAGTTGTTATATCGACTACCTTCTTCAGCTCTTCGTTCTTTATAAAGCATTGTTTTAATATCCAATCCTTCTGCCAGGTTGAATAAAATATCTCCTGAACCATAAAACTGAACATTTTTCCTGTTATTTTCATTATACTGCTGGTTGCGAACAGGGTTACCCTGGTCATATTCACGTGTATCAAACCATTCTCCATCTGATGTTTTAACAGGATAAACAGGTAACATATTATATGCAAGAACAAAATTCCTTCGGTTTGGCACCCTGAAATCCCTTACAGTTGCAGAACCGGTAAGACCTATGCGAAGTCTATCACCTATTGCACGTTGCATAATCTGAAAACGGAAATTATACCTGTCCATATTGTTATCCTTCATCACTCCATCTCTTTTCAGATAGTTAAAAGAGGCACGATAGTTATTATTGGAGCCTCCACCAGACAAAGATAAACTATGATTCTGAGAAAAAGCATCTCTTGTTATCTCATCAAACCAGTCGGTACTTGCATTATACCTGTCATATACCGAAGCATCACTGCCACTTGTGCGGGCATAATCGCGCCACTCTTCTGCAGTAAGCAGATCAGGCTTGTTAGCAATTTGAGAAACAGCTACATATCCATCGTAGGAAACCCTCGGTTTAACACCGGAACCTCTTTTTGTAGTAATCAGAATTACACCACCGGCAGATCTTGACCCATAAATAGCTGCAGATGAAGCATCTTTAAGAACTGAAATTGATTCAATATCCTGAGGAGCCACAGTCTGAAGATCACCACCAGGCACACCATCAATCACAATAAATGGTCCTTGGTCATTCTGAAGTGTTGACACACCTCTTAACCTTATACGTGTACCATCAGTAACATCACCCGAAGGAGTAGTTATCTGCAATCCGGCTACCTTTCCCTGTAGCAGGTCTGCTGCATCTCTTGTAACCCCCTGGTTAAAATTCTCAGATGTTACATTCGTTACTGATCCGGTAATTTCCCTGCGTCGTTGTTCACCATATCCAACAACTACAAGCTCATCAAGCAGCTCTGTGTCATCCGTTAGCTCCACATCAATCTGAGTTCTTCCTCTAACAGGAATTATTTCAGTCCTCATACCAACATATGATACTTCTAGAATAGCATTAGGAGCAACATTCTGTAGCACGTACCCGCCATTAACATCAGTTACTGTACCAGTTGTAGTTCCCTGAACCTGAACTGTTACACCAATTAATGCCTCACCGTCTGTATCATAGACAGTACCTCTTACAGTAATATTCTGCGCAAACATGCTCAGAGAAAATATCCATAAGAATATGAACAAAGTCCCTTTTAATAAAAGATAATTTTCACTTTTCATACATTCATAAATCTTTAGATTAAAACTTTATAAAACACTAATTACAAGGTTAATTATTATATTAGATTATGCTTTTTATTCTAAACCCTGGCAAATATATTAATTAATTTCTATTAATTCAAATATATTTTTACACTACATTGTTAATTATGCGCTTTTTTAACATTAACAATGCTTTTGATTTTTTCTGCAGAAATGTCTGTCTCAATATTTTATGGACACAGACAGTTGCATAAAAAAAAAGCGATGAACCATTTCTCGGATCATCGCTTATAATTAAAACATTCTCGTTATTCAGATGAATGCCTCTTTTATTTTCCTAGTTATTTCAGTAAACTCTTCAGCTTCCAACTTCAATTTTGGATTTGATAAATTCATATCCTTTTCGCTCTGTATTGGTAAAAGATGTATATGTGCATGAGGCACTTCCAAACCAAGTACCATCACACCAATGCGCTTACACGGTATTGCAGTCTCAATTGCTTTTGCAATTCTTTTTGCAAAAACCATCATTTCAGCAAGTAATTCATCTTCTATATCAAAAATATAATCAATCTCCTTTTTAGGTACAACAAGAGTATGTCCTTTAACTCTTGGACTAACATCAAGAAAAGCAAAAAACTTATCATTCTCTGCTATCTTATATGAAGGAATTTCTCCTGCTATGATTCTGCTGAATATTGTTGCCATTATTATAACTTTTAAATTGAAATATCTAAAACCTCAAAAGTCATAGTTCCAGAAGGTACTTTTATATCGGCTACATCGCCTACCTTCTTGCCCAATAAGCCCTGAGCTATAGGTGAATTTACAGCAATTTTCCCACTTCTCAGGTCAGCTTCACTTTCTGACACAAGAGTGTAAGTCATATCTTTTTTAGTTTTCACATTTCTGATAGTAACCTTGTTCATTATCTGGACCTTGTCAGTTCCAATACTACTTTCATCTATCAGTCGTGCACTTGCTATCAATCCCTTAAGTTGGGATATCTTAGCTTCCAAAATTCCTTGTGCCTCTTTCGCAGCGTCATATTCAGCATTTTCCGAAAGATCACCTTTATCTCTGGCCTCAGCTATTTGTCTTGATATTTCAGGCCTTTGCACAGACTCCATATATACCAATTCATCTTTCAATTTCTGAAGCCCCTCTTCAGACATATAAGTTAC